>JALNVI010000020.1 GCA_023231425.1 Desulforhopalus sp.
AATAACCAGTCTTTCGCCCATTTTCTTTGTTACAGTCAAAAACTTATTCTCCGACAAAGCGAGGACCGAGACGTCGAGGTAAGCGCTATACTCTGATATCAACCACAGAGCTGTGGTAAATTTCCTCATGTCCCTCGACATATGAACGAAATACAAAATGTTTCAAGGTACCCACAAACGATATCCACACCAACGGCAATCGGGTTGCCGCTGGTAATGGTCCGTTATTTTCGCGTTTGACACAAAAGAATATCACAAGAGAGAATCACGCCGGGAAAGAAATTTCGGTGGATATAAAAGGAGAAAGACGCAGAGCAACATGATGGAGAACCCTGAGAGGACAGCCCCCCGGGCAAAAACTTTATCGCCGAAAAAACTGGAGAAGAGCAGGCGCATGGGCCTCGGGCAGTGCAGAGCCGGAAAACCGACTCTACACCACACGGTTAGTTCCAGACAACCTCTTTTTCAAGCCAGCGGCACTGCTCATCGCTGTACTTTTCCCGATGTTCATCAAAGGTTGCAAACGGCTCGTCTTTCTGCCTGTTCAAGGCACAGACAAACTCCCTGCCATCCTTTACCCTTACGAGGATAAATACTTCATACGATCCGGTCATAATCAGCGCCCCCCTTTTTCCTTTATTCGATCTGAAACTTGAATGACGGTGACAAAAATCACCACCGTGATATAAAATCAGCCCGAACAACATCTGCAAAACAGAACGCTTTACTTACAACGTTCTCGTGCATACTATTACTAATTGTTTCTCTAAAAGTCAAAGGTGATTTTTCCATGTATTCACGGGAAAACGTCCAAAACGCGCTCGGATTATAATAAGTTTAAAGCCAAAGGATAACAGTATTTTTAATAATTCTCTACGAGGAAAAAAGTGAACGTAAATGATAATGAACAACGGCTGCAGAGCATTGAAGAAAAAATCTCATGGCAGGAAGAAACCATTGAGCAGTTAAGCGAGGTCCTGCTGGATCAGCAGCGGCAAATTGACAGACTGATAGAGGAACAGGGAAAACTGCTCAGTCTGGCGGAGGTTGCCGGAGAGAAAGTACCGAATGAAAAACCTCCACACTACTAAAAAAGCAGTGGCAAAACTCGGCGGGACTCTCCATAGAGCAGCTCTATTCCCACCGCATCACTCCACGGCTTCAAGTTTTGCATATTTTACCAGCAGAAGGACCTCCCCCTCTTCGGGAAATTCTACGGTGATTCGTCCCGAAGAACGATCATTAATGGCCACGATCACCCCCGCTCCCCAGGAGGGATGAAAGACCTCCAGTCCCTCCCGCAGCTCATTTATGGTAAGCGGCCGACGGGGGCGCGGGGACACCTTCTCCTCAGGTTCCACTCTGCGCTCCTCCAACAGTATACCCTCTTCAGCATGCACCGCAGCAAGGTAGCGGCGGACAATGGTAAGATCCTCCCCGCGAATCGCATTCCCTGCAGCTTCACCCGAATCTATCCGCAGGCCCAGCTCTACCGAAACACCCGCGTTTTCTTCGTAAAGAAAACGGCTCGCCCGCACCTTATTTGTCGGGGGCTTGAGACTCCCTCTCACCATTGCCTTTTTCAGTTGCGCGTCCGGCGGATGGATGCAGACCAGCTTTTCAATCGCCCGGGTAATGGCCACATAGAAGAGCCGCCGCTCATCCTCCATGCTCTCCTCCCCGCTCTCTCCTTTACAGAAGGGAAAACTTCCCTCCTCCAGCCCCGGCAGGATAACCAGCGGCCACTCAAGTCCCTTGGCACGATGGATCGAGGTGAGTAACAGGCTCTCCCCGCTCTCTGCACCGCCCCGAAGACGAAACTCCTCAATGCGGTCAAGCAGCCCATTGATCGACAGATCGTCGCTGCGGGCAAAATCAATCAACGCTTCACACGTTTTCACCCGGTTCTCTGCAGTCACCGTACGCACGGAGATACTGTGATAAAAATCGTAGAGATCCAGTTTGTCCACCAGTCTGCGAAGCAGCGGCACAGCGCGAGATTCCCCGTCCTGTTGCAACAGCCAGCGCCAGACGGCTGCAATATCCTCAATCCGCCGGAGAATAAAGGGTGGCAGCCTTCTCTGCACCCCGCCGGTAAAACAGGCGACAGCCTCCCCGGGTGAACTTTGCAACAGCGGCAACATGCTGTTCAAGACCCCCTCCAGCTCCTCTTTCTTTATCCCCGGATGGGGCTGGTTGAGCATGGCACGCAGGGTCGCCTCCAGACTCTCCGGGACAAGGTCGGCAAAACGCGAGGCGGCAAGGCGCAGATAGCCGAGCAGGGCGACAATCTCTTCGCAGCCGAAGAGATCCGCCCCGCCCTCCAGCCGGTAGGGGATACCCTCGCTGAGCAGAGCCAGCTCCACCGGCACGCTTTGCGCATAGAGACGCAGAAGCACCGCAGCCTCGGCAAGATGGCGCCCCTGCTTCTGCCAGTCACGCAGTACGGTGTTTACCGGATGGGTACCCGGCTGTTCCTCAAGGGAAAGAATCCTGGTGGGACCGTTGCTCTCATGGGAGATGCAAAGCTTTTCATCACGACGCAGGTTGTTGGCGATGAGATGGTTGGCTGCCAGCGACAGCGCGTGGCCGTAGCGAAAGGTGAAGGACAGGCTGTAGTCGTGAGGGGAGGGAAAATCCAGAGCGAAATTTTTGATGATGTACTCGGGCCGTGCCCCCCGCCACTCATAGATACACTGGTCCACATCGCCCACCACCATCACCTCGGCCCGACTGCCAGCGATAATCTTCAGGAGCTGCTGCTGGCTCTCGTTGATGTCCTGATACTCATCAACAATGATGTGCGCCACCCGATTCTCCACCCAGGCCACCAGTTTATCATCGGCGGAGAGGGCCTGAAGCGGTTCATAGATAAGGTCGGAGTAAAAACGCAGGCGTGCCCGCCGGCGCTGCTTTTCAAACAGCTCAAAGGCCTCAATAAAAAAAGATAATTTTGTACCGAGATGCAGCGACTGCAGTACCACCGCCGGCCCCTCGGCAGCCCCCTTGACAAGATCAATAAAGGCAAGGAACTCCTCCATCTGCTCCTTCGGCAGAGACATCCCTTCTCCCTCAACCCTGCGAAAGGCCTCACCTGCGGCTGCCCGTGCGAGGCGTTCAAGGAGGAACGCCTTTGTCTCCAGTCGATACCTCGGCAGCACCCCCTTGCGGACAAAAGAGTTGACCAGCCGGAAACCGAGGGAGTGAAAAGTGCGAATCTGCGGCAGGGCGGTAAAACAGGTCAGCCGTGCCCGCATCGACTGCTCAAAGGCTTCACGGGCGGAACGGTTAAACATCAGCACGAGGATATCGTCAGCTGGCACACCCTGCTCAAGCAGAACTCCGACGCGGGCAATCATGGTGGTCGTCTTGCCGGAACCGGCCACAGCCGAAACCCGGGCATGACCGCCCCGGTGAGCAATGATCTGCTGTTGTTCTCTGGTAAATTTGATAGCTGCATTCATGGCAAATGAAGAAGAGTCCGTTTCAAGTTTTCCACAATACACCACCGGAGGCCTCTGACAAAGACAAGATCTTTCTTGCAAAAAAGAACCGGTTTCCGCAAAATACCCCTGCTTCTCATCGGTGGCTGCGCTGGCTCTGGTTTCCCGCCCTCTGCGCCTGCACCAGCTCCGCACTGCTGATGCGCTTCTCCATCGACCAGCCGCAGGAGGTCTCGCTTTCCTCGTTGAAACCGACTTCGCAGGAGAAACCACCACCCTTCGTTCTGGAACAGGTGGCAAACAACCGCAGCGCCCTCGCCGTCACCGGCTGGGTACACAAGCCGAAACAGAAACTTCCCGATTCCCCCCCAACATGGACCGCATCGAAGTGCTGCTGCACAATGGCATCCGCACCCTTCGCCTGCCCACCCTCATGCAGCAACGAAAAAAGTTGCTTCTTCAACACAAGCCCAGGGATCCCAACAGCGGCTTCCGCAGCAGAGCCCTGAACTGTCTCATGACACCAGGCGGGTACTCCATTCCCCTGCGCACCCGCCACGATGGTAACGTCCAGCTCACAGATACCCATGAAACTCTTATTATCGCGTGAAAGTCTCACTCCGTTAAGCCTCCCCTTCGCGGCGATATTCTTCCTCTGGACGGACTGGTTCAATTATCAGCTCGCCCTCTCCTTCGGCGACTCCGTTAACTCCTTCTGCAAATATACCGCCAACCTGCAGTTCCTCCTTAAGCGCTATAACACCTGGTCATCCCGCTTTTTCATTGGGGACCTTTAATAATCAGACTTTCGCCCATCTTCTTCGTTACAGTCAAAAATTTATCCTGCACCTCGAACATGAACGAAATACAAGATGTTTCGAGGTCTCTTGAAGACGAAAAAGCAGACGCCCCTCCTGTTACATCGCAAGAGGTGGACAAATTATCTTTTTTTCGGCGGCAGCACATCGGTGGCTGAACCGTCAACAATCTCCGCAGCAAAGGCAAAGGTCTCAGCGAGAGTAGGATGGGCGTGAACAGTGACACTGATATCCCGCGCTGTTGCTCCCTTTTCGAGAGCCAGTACCGCCTCATGGATGAGCTCTCCAGCGCCTGCACCGCAGATCGCCGCACCGACGATATGCCCCTCTTCATCAAAAAGCACCTTGGTCACTCCGGCGGAAGCCCCCATACTCAAAGCCCGCCCGCTGGCTCCCCATGGAAATTTACCGCGGGTAACAGCAATGCCCTGCTCCTTCGCCTCCTTCTCAGTCAGGCCCATCCACGCAACCTCCGGTGACGTATAGGCCACCGAGGGAATGGTTTTAGGATGAAAGACGACGTTATGGCCAGCGATGTTCTCCGCCGCCACCTTCCCCTCGTGGGTTGCCTTGTGCGCCAGCATGGGATTACCGACCACATCCCCGACAGCGTAGACCCCGGCAACACTGGTCTCCATCTTTGTATTGACCGTGATAAAACCACGCTCATCAATAGCAACACCGATCTTCTCAAAACCCATCCCTGTGGACGAGGGACAGCGACCAACCGCCACCAGTACGGCATCAAATTCTGCCTGCTCCGGAGCCTTTTTACCCTCAAATTCAACAACAATCCCCCCCGCAACAACCTCCATCCTCTTCATCTTCGTACCAGTGTACATGGCGTAACGCTTCTTCAGCTTCATCGCCAGCGGGTTGACCATATCCTTGTCCGCAGGCGGGATAATCTGCCCCTGCATTTCCACAATGGTGATCTCCGAACCGAGGGCGTAGTAGACTTGCGCCATCTCCAGCCCGATAATACCGCCGCCGATGATCAGCAGGCGCTTCGGCACCTCCCGAAGTTCCAGTGCATCGGTGGAGTCCCAGATACGTTTATCCTCCGGCAGGCCGGAGATGCGAAAGGGAGCCGAGCCCGTGGCAATAATCAAATTTTTCCACGCCACGTCCTCCTTTCCAGCGGCGGCGGTTACCCGCAGTTGTCCCACCTCCACCACCTCGCCTCTGCCGACAAGGCGGGATATGCCCCGCTTCTCGCAGAGGGTGGCAAGACCGTCCGTAAGTTGCTTCACCACCTGTTCTTTTTTAGCCAGCAGCGCCGCGATATCAAGCTCTGGTCGGGCGTAGCGCACGCCCCACTCAGAGGCCTCCTCCACCTCCTCCATCACCACAGCCGCGTGCAGCAGGGTTTTTGAGGGGATGCACCCCACATTAAGGCAGGTTCCACCAAGTCGTTCTCCACGCTCCACAAGGCAGACCGAAAGCCCCAGATCGGCCGCTCGAAATGCCGCAGTATAGCCACCCGGGCCACCGCCAAGGACAGCCACATCATAGATTTTACTCATCCTGTTCTCCTGTAAAAAAAATAGACATTTTGAAGTTTTTAACCAGTAACTTCTCAAAAAGTTATGGGAAAAGACAAAAAGGGAGAAAGGAGGCAGGAAAAAACAGGGCAACAAAACCCGATGACATCCGTTGTGGGATGAGACTGTTTCAAGGTGTTCTTGTGAAAAACGGAACAACGAAAAAAGGCATTTTATATATACACGTTGTCCCGTGTTTAGTGTGTTTCGCTGGCCATCCAGTCTTTATCTTTCCACCTTTTGCCTTCCTTCGTGTTCCTTCGCGGGGAAAAAAGGCCTTACCGTTTTTTCCCTTTCTCCTGTCTTCTGCTCCCCTTTTTCCGTCCTTCCCGTTTTGTTTTCCACGAGTTTTTGAAAAGTTCCTCCAACCAGGTTAAAATTTTTCCTGATGCACAGCACCCCACAACAATTTTTCCCGCGGTTGACCGCTTTTTTCCTCCGCAGGCCAGCCAAAGGCGAGCAGGCAAAGCACCTCCAGCTCTGCAGGAACATCCAGCTCCCGGCGCACATAATCTGCTGCATCCATCTGCTCATTATGCTCTCGACCTCGAATCTGCACCCAGCAGGAGGCCAAACCGAGATCTGTCGCCAGATACTGAGCACTGATGGCCGCTGCGGAACAATCTTCAATCCAGGTATCAGTCTGCTCTGCATCGCCGACCACAGCCACCGCCAGTGCCGCATCTTTAAGCAGGGCAGAACCGTGGGGCTTTGCCTGCGAGAGTCGTTCCAGCATCTCCCGATCCTGAATAAAGATAAACTGCCAGCTCCGTTTGCTCTTGCCCGACGGAGCGCGGAGCAATGATTCAGCGAGGAGTTCAACATGCTCCCTGCTCAGGGGTTTTTCTTGGTATTTTCGGATAGAACGTCTTTTACGCATCAACTCAACAAACATGTTGGCCTCCTTGAAAAGGGTGGAAAGAGATTTTTTCCCAGCAAACCTCCAGAGAAAAGTAGCGCAGAGAATATGAACAATAAAGAAAATATGGGCGTCAGCACTCTTCTCTCCTTTTGTGCCTTCTGGGGACTGGGACTCATCTGGGGAAGCAACTTTATTTATATGAAGATGGCTGCCGAACTGATCTCTCCACTGCAAATTGTTTTTCTGCGAGTCCTCGCCGGTTTTCTCCCAGTGCTGCTTTATGCCCTCTGGCGCAGAGAATTGAGTCTGAAGCACCTCCGTTACTGGTACCATTTTCTGGTCATGTCTCTGCTGGCCACCGTAGTTTACTATTTTGGTTTCGCGCAGGGAACATCCCTGTTGCTTTCCGGGCTGGCCGGAGCCTTGAGTGGGGCTATACCTCTTTTTGTCTTTCTCTTCGCGGTTCTCTTTCTCCCGGAAGAGAGAGGCAGTCTGTTGAAAATTATCGGGGTCGTCATCGGCTGCCTCGGCGTCGTTCTCCTCGCCCACCCGACTCAGGCCGATCTTGCCGCAGGCAATGTGGCCGGGGTACTCTCCATGGTGGGAGGCTCCCTGAGTGTAGGAGCATCGTTTGTCTATGCCAAAAAGTATATCATCCCGCTGAAAATTCCAGCTTCCGCTCTCACCACCTGGCAACTCGGCTTCGGTCTGTTGATTCTACTCGTCATCAGTGATTACAGTGGTCTGTCGCGACTGACAGAAAGCCCCCGGGCCCTCTGGGGCCTGGTAATAGGACTCGGCCTGCTGGGAACCGGTGCCGCCTATATTTTTTACTACTATCTACTGGAGACACTGGGGGCAGTGCGAGCATCCTCAGTGACCTACATTCCCCCTGTCGTCGCTCTGGCAATTGGTGCCACACTGAGCGAAGCCATAGGGATAATGGATTATCTGGCAACCGGACTGATCTTTCTCGGGGTCTTTCTCCTGAAAAAAAAATAATCCTGCTCACAGCGAACTTCTGTTTAATACTCAACCTTTTGAAAATAGTGGAAAGAGCATCTCTTCCAGTGTAACGTCTACCTCGAACCTTGCAGAATCGCCCATCTTCTTCGTTACAGTTGAAAATTTATCCTCCACAAAGCGAGGAACGAGACGTCGAGGTAAGCGCTGGATTCCGATATCATCCATGGCTGTAATAAATTTTCTCCTGTGCCTCGAATATGAACGATATACAAGCTGTTTCAAGGTACCCTGTTGAGACGTCTTTCCTCTTAAGGATTCTGTCATGCCATTGCCAACCCTGCTCTCCTGCCTCGCCGCAGTTACCGCGCTGACCCTCGCACCGGGGCTGGATACCGTACTGGTCATTCGCAACAGCGGCCGCGGAGGTGCACGTGATGGCTCCGCCACCTCGCTCGGGATCTGCCTTGGGCTGTTTGTCCACGCCACCCTCTCCGCACTCGGACTCTCAGTGCTTCTCCTGCACACCGCCTGGGCCTGGAGTCTACTTAAATTCGCAGGGGCAGGCTGGCTTATCTTTCTCGGCATGAGCAGTCTGCGCGATGCCCGCCAGAGCGGCACGGCCTCCTTTACCAGCAACAAAAGTGAAGAGTTCTCTCTCAAACAGAGTCTGCGCGAAGGACTGTTGTGCAATACTCTCAACCCGAAGGCCATTATCTTCTATCTCGCCTTTCTGCCGCAATTTATTGACCCGAAAGGGTCGATATTACTGCAATCACTGCTGGTTGCCTTTCTCCACTTTTGTGTGGCCATGCTCTACCTCGTGACCGTATCCTTTACTGTGGAACGGGCTCGCAGTTTTCTCGCCAGAGAGCGGGTGCACAAGGCCTTCCATGCCTTCTCCGGCGCCGTACTGCTCTTCTTCGGCGTCCAGCTTCTGATGAAGGATTAAGATGAAAAGACAAGGAACGATAACCTCTCATTACGGCGTCGCCGTGGATGTCCGCTTTGCAGACGGTGAGGTGGAGATGGTACGGGTGAAGCGCAAGTCCGGCCATGTGGTGGGCGATGCCGTAGAGGTGGAGGGAGAGATCCTCTCCCGTTTGCCCCGCCGCACTGAGATTCTCCGCATGGACGCCCGCCACGGCCTGCACACGGTGGGGGCCAACCTCGACCTGCTCTGCATCGTCGCCACCTGCGAGCCTCTGCCACCGCCAGGCTTCATCGCCCGGGCTATCGTTGCCGCCCGCAGCGCAAAGCTGGAACCGGTACTCATTCTCAATAAGTCCGACCTGCCATGCTTTGCCGAATACGCAGCCCTCTGCAGGAAAAACTACTCCGACTCTGTGCCCATCTTTGAACTCTGCGCTGAACGCCGCGAAGGACTTGAAATCTTCGCAGCCTACCTCAATGCCAACCACCGCGGTATCTTCGTCGGCCCCACCGGAGTGGGTAAAAGTTCCATCCTCAACGGTCTCGTGCCCGATATTGATCTTGCCACCGGTGAGATCAGCGAGAGCCGCAAGCGCGGCCGGCACACCACCACCGTCAGCACCCTGCACACCCTGCCCGGCGGCGGTGAGCTGATTGATTCCCCCGGCTTCAACGACTTTGGCCTCGTGGACATCGGGGTAGACGCCCTCGCTCACTTCTTCCCCGGCTTTGAGGCTGCACTGGAGAAACCCTGCCACTTCCGCGACTGCCGCCACCGCGAAGAGCCGGGATGTTCCATCTGCGAAGCACGCGCGGCAGGCACCGTGGGGACAGAACGCTATGCCATGTATCTGCAGCTTCTTGCCGAGGTGGAAGGTACAGAGGTCAATTCTCACTGGCGTGAACAGCGTAAACGGCGCAAAAAATAAGGGCCTCACCCCGCCGCCAGGAAGGAACTGCAGGGGACAGCAAAGAACCAGTCTTTCGTCTATCTTCTTCGTTACAGTCAAAAAGGGGAAGCACTATACTCCAGGTAAGCGTTAGACTCCGTGATCAAACATGGCTGCGGTAGATTCCCTCCTGTTTCTCGAATAGAAACTCCCCTGATGATAAAGAAAGACCTCACTCTGCTCCCAACGCATCAGAGAATGCGGTGGGAGAAAGGAATGCTGAAAGCAGTATGGTGAGAGATTGTCCTCATTTTTACCCAATCGAGGAATGTCGTGCACGCAAAAACAAACGGCCGCCCCGTTAACCCGGTGCGGCCGTCTCTCTCTTACAGGTCCCTTGAATATGAACGAAATACAAAATTATTCAAGGGACCCTTATCCCTGTTAAACTGCAGTCGTTTACTGGCCGCCGGTCAAGCGCGGGTTACGTGCCGCAGCCGTTTCATCAAGACGCCGGACCTTATAGCGCTGTGGAGAGTTGTGCAACAAATCCGGGTCAGTTTTTGCTTCCTCGGCGATCGCCTTCATCACCTCAATAAACTCGTCGAGATCTTCAAGGGACTCCGTCTCCGTCGGCTCAATCATAATTGCGCCGTGGACGATGAGCGGGAAATAAATCGTCGGCGGGTGGTAGCCGCAATCCATCAGCCTTTTGGCAATATCAAGCGTGGAAACTTTATATTCTGTTTGAAACTTGTCTGAGAAAACCACTTCATGCATGCAGACAGCATCCTGGGCAAGGTAGTAATACCCCCGCAATTTTTCTTTGATGTAGTTAGCGTTGAGCACTGCAAGTTCGCTTGCCCTGCGCAAATACTCCTCCCCCATACTGAGGACATAGGAATAAGCCTTGATCAATACCCCGAAGTTGCCGTGAAAGGAGTGCACCCGGCCGAGGGAATCGGGCAGGTCGGTCCTGCGGTGGTACATTTTACCGTCAAAGGTGATATGCGGAGAGGGGAGAAATTTCTCCAGTTCCTTCACAACACAAACCGGCCCGGCCCCCGGACCGCCGCCGCCGTGGGGTGTGGAGAGAGTTTTGTGGACGTTCCAGTGCATCACATCCACTCCACATTTCTTCATATCAGTAATGCCCATCATGGCGTTCATATTGGCACCGTCGCCATATACGAGGCCACCTTTTTCATGTACGATATCAGCAATCTCGCGGATATTTGATTCGAACAGACCAAGGGTGTTGGGGTTGGTAATCATAATCCCCGCAGTCTCATCGTCCATCAGCTCCCGCACCTCATCCGCATTGAGCAGGCCGTTCTCATTGACCGCAATCTTCACCGGTTTGAAACCGCAAAGAGCGGCAGAGGCGGGGTTGGTTCCGTGGGCTGTGTCCGGCATAAGGATTTTACTTTTTTTATTGCCTTTGCTCTTGTGGTACGCGGCAAAGAGAAACATGCCGGTCAGCTCTCCATGCGCTCCAGCAGCAGGCTGAAGGGTCGCAGCATCAAGGCCGGAGATAGTACAGAGGGCCTGTTGCATTTCGTAGATCAATCGCAAAGTCCCCTGACAGAGTTCGTCTGGCAGCATCGGGTGCGCCTCGGCAAACCCGGGCATGGCAGCGATCTGCTCGTTGATCTTCGGATTGTACTTCATAGTACAGGAGCCGAGCGGATACATGCCTGTGTCCACCCCGAAGTTCCACAGGGAAAGATGGGTGTAGTGCCGCACCACATCCACTTCGGAAAGATCAGGGAAGTTGGGCCCTTCACCAAGCAGGCTGTCGTCAATCTGTGCTGGCGGCACGTCGCTTTCCGGAATACTCATGCCACAACGCCCCTTTGCCCCGCGCTCCCAGAGCAGAGGCTCCTCCATGATAAGTCCGCTTCTACCGGGTCCAATCTGATTTCCAGGGATCATGCCTTTACCTCCTCAATAACGCTGTCAAGCACCTTCCGGCTGGCAGTCTCCGTGGCACAGAAGAGCCATTTATTGGAACTGTTCTCATAAAATTGACCGAGATTCAAGCCAGCCACGATTTTCTTTTCCAGCAACCGCTTCTGTATTGCCGCAAAGTCACAGTCAAACTCCATAACAAACTCGTTATACGTTGGTCCGCTATACGTGAGACGACCGCCAGCGGCAAGCAGCCCGGCTTTAAGATACTCCGCCTTGTCGTAGTTCTGTCTCGCCAGGGTGCGCAGTCCTGTCCCACCCATTGAGGCCATATACATGGCAGCAATGAGCGTCATAATTCCCTGATTGGAGCAGATGTTGGAGGTAGCCTTCTCGCGACGAATATGCTGCTCGCGGGTGGCGAGGGTGAGGACGTAGCCAGTCTTACCGTCCACATCCTGCGTTTTCCCCACCAGCCGCCCGGGGAGATTCCGGACATATGCCTGCTTACAGCCAAACATGCCGAGCCCGGGACCGCCAAACTCCCGCGACATGCCGAAACTCTGTCCGTCCCCGCAGACGATATCGGCATCACAGGAACCGGGACGCTTCAACAAACCGTACGCCATCGCCTCGGTGAAAACGACGAGAGAGAGAGCCTTTTTATCGTGGGCCGTCGCAGAGACAGCAGACAGGTCCTCTACCACCCCGAAAAAATTTGGGCTCTGTACCGCAACCGCAGCCAGTCCCTCGATATCACCCGCTGCGGAGAGGTCGGTGCGTCCATCAGCCAGCACCGGCAACTCAATCACCTCAAAATCGGTGGGAGCAAAGTAGGTGCGAACAACCTCTCGATAGTGTGGATGAATGGCACTGGAAATGGCGACCTTTGTCTCCTTCTTCTTTATTCGCAGGCTCATCAGCAATGCCTCGGCAAGACCAGAAGCGCCGTCGTACATGGAGGCATTGGCCACTTCAACGCCAAGCAGACGGGCGGTGAGTGTCTGATATTCAAAAAGACCCTGCAGGGTTCCCTGGGCCATCTCCGACTGGTAGGGCGTATAGGCTGTGAGGAACTCGGAGCGACTCATCAGAGCGGGAATGGAACAGGGGATATGGTGATGGTAGCGACCGGCACCGATCAGCACATGGTACGACGGCCCGACGGCCATCTGCGCCTGAATCTCATTCATATAGTCAATAAGTTCCCACTCACTTTTCGGCGCGGGCAGATCCAGAGGCGCGTCGTGACGGCAGGAGGCGGGAACAGCGGCAAAGAGTTCATCAAAGCCCTTCAGACCAATTGCCTGAAACATCCGACTGATGTCATCTTCGGTATGGGGAAGGTAACGCATGTATTATTCTCCCTGTTGGGATTATGGGAACATCAAATAACCACTCTTTCGCTCATTTTCTTCGTTACAGTCAAAATTTTATCCTCCGACAAAGCGAGGAACGAGACGTCGAGGTAAGCGCCAGACTTCAGGTAAGCGCTGGACTCCGTGATCAAAGTTATGCCTGCGGTAAATTCCCTTCTGTGCCTCGAATATGAACGAAATACAAGCTGTTTCACGGTCCCTTATGATAAAGAAAGACCTCCCCTCTTCCCACCGCATCAGAGAATGCGGTGGAAAAAAGGAGACCCGTCGGAACAACGAACTGAAGAGGTATTGTCGAACGCAACCGAGCCTTACTCCGAGTCTGAATCGGAATCGGAGTCGGAGTCGGAGTCAGACTCAGATTCAAACTCCACCAGTTTCAGGTAGGCGGTTTTATCCATCAGGTTTTCAAGCTCTGACACGTCAGAGGGTTTCACCTTGACGATCCAGGCTTCGTAGGGCTCCCTATTGACCATCTCCGGTTCATCTTCCAGGGCTTCGTTGATGGCGAGGATTTCACCACCTACCGGCAAAAAGATCTCAGAAACAGCTTTCACAGACTCAAGGGTCCCAAACTCCTCTCCCTCCTCGAAGCTGTCTCCTTCGGAAGGCATCTCGACAAAAACAATGTCACCGAGCTGATCCTGGGCATAATCGGTAATGCCAACGAAGACAACGCCCTCCTCCATTTTTGCCCATTCGTGATCTTTGGTGTATTTCACGTCATCCGGAAAATTCAGTTCATCAATCTTCTTCATGTTTATATCCTCCTGTGCTGGATTCGCAATATTCCGCGCAGTGCGGCCTTCAAAGCATTTTTTTAAGTGCCCGCCGGGCGGTACGGTCGGGCCTGATATCCTGTCGAATTTCAACCTTTATTTTGCGCTTGCCGTCGGTGAGCCAGACAAGCTCTCCCGGAGTAAGCGCCTTTGTCAACTTCACGAAGCCGCAGGAGAGTCCTCTCGGGACAAAGTCCGCCGGACGGCCCTCCTCTTCAGGCGTAGCAAGGCTGACAATGGTTCCATCGTCGAGACGACCGACAGCCATGTCGGTAGCGCAGGTGAGAATAATGCCGAGGCGATTCCCTTCGCTGTCGCAGACAAAGGACTTCTCGCTGACAACCATCTTGCGCGGGTCAAACCCGGCAAAAGCAAGGGTATATTCTTCCGGAACATACGCTTCAAGCGCTTCACTGCCAATAAATTTTGCACTGAAATGTCCCTCAGCATCTCTTTCCGGCAGGGCAAACAGCCAGGGATTTTCAGCAAACGCCCAGGGACCGATGTCCTGGTGGGAGAGCGGCAAGGCTGCTCCGGCCCGCAGAGAGTCACGGGCGGCCAGGCCGCAGGCGAGAATTCCCCTGTCAGCACCCGCTTCAAGGAACATCCGCCAGACATCCAGGGTCTTCTCCGCTTCAAGAAAAATCTCAAACCCAAACTCCCCGGTGTACCCCGTGCGGGAAAGTAAAATAGCCGTTCCGTCTTTCAAGCGCACAGGTTCAACACCCTCAACCCCATCAACAAACCAGCCTTTAAATGAAAAATAGGGCATATCAGCGAAAACTTTCTCTGGATTTTCCAGAATTCCCGCGAGGATTTTCCCTGAGTCGGGTCCCTGAATATCAATTTTACCAAGCGTATCGGTAAGATCACATACGGCAACTTCACCGCGGCCCTCTCCCACAGGGTTAGCAGTCAGGGCCTTTGCACGATGATCTTCAAGCTGCTTCGCAATCACCCTGCCCATACCGCTGTTGACAACCACAAAATAGAGGTGATCGAGAACTTCATACACCAGCCCGTCGTCAATCACACAGCCTTTATTATTAAGGAAAACACCGTAAACAGCCCGTCCGGCAACCAGCGGATTCTTTTTCGGACCGAGACATTGCTCAAGGTCCTTGGAAAAACAGTGCTGCAAAAGAGCCCGTGCCCCAGCTCCGGTAACGATAATCCCAACCATATGACTGGTGTCGAAAAGACCGGCATTGTTGATCACCGCGAGGTGCTCCTGTTTCGCTCCGGCGGGATACCAGAGGGGCATTTCATACTCTCCGAAAGGCGCCATATTCGCGCCCTGCTCCACATGCCATCCATGCAGGGGTGTTGTCTTCATTCTTTTCTCCTCGAGAACATGGCAGTCGCAGCAGGCTGCGAGACTGAACCGGTTTGCACACAGAGAACAGCTCGAAAATCCAGTATCTCAATATATTACTCTATTTATAAAGTACCAGAAGAAGTCTCCACCCTCTGGAACCCCATTGCAGAATTACCGATGGCAGATATCTCTGTCAATATATATTTTGTTATTTTACGGAATCATCATTTTAACACTCCATTTTCCTTACATTGCGCAATTTCTTTCTCTTAAAAAAGAAAAGTTCACAGATCTGCTCATAAAAGAGTGGCTCCCAGCCTGCCATTTATTCAAAATGATGATATGATTAAGCAGCATATTTGATAAACGTGAATCGTAATTTTTTTTATCATTCTTTGTTGTATTCATATAATTTTTTATGACAATTTCTATTTACGGCTATTTTCTCACATAAAAGTTGTGAATTCCGTATTTAAAGCAACCGTTTTTTTACTATCCCACAAATCCCTCCTCCGAGGTGACAAAAAAAAATAATACCTTTTCCTTGTCGCCGTCGTTCGAAGAGAGCTGAATCCATCCAAAATTTACAAAAATGTTCCCCGGCAGCAGCTCTCGTGAGACCGTTTTATTTGACGTTCATAAAGGTATCGTTTACCTTCCAGCGTAAAGATTCACCTGCTAACCGGTGCAGACAAAAAATGCACAAAAACAGCGGGATTCCTGAAATAAAGGGCTCAAGTAATGGGGCCATTCAAGACTTCCGTACGATGTTACTCATGAAGGAGATAAAACAATGAAAGTAGGAATACTTAAAGAAATTAAAGTGTTGGAAAAGTGTTGGAAAACCGGGTCGCCATGGTCCCCAACGGTGTCATCAGCATGGTCGCCCACGGCCAGGAGGTTTATGTTGAAGCCAGTGCCGGTGTCGGCGCCGGGTATTCCGATGAAGATTACCTCGCCGCCGGAGGAAAAATTCTGCCCACCGCTGCCGAAGTATTCAAAACCTGTGACATGGTAATGCATGTTAAAGAGCCGCAACCCTCTGAGTATTCCATGATCCGCGAGGGACAAATTGTCTTTACCTACCTTCATCTCGCAGCCGACAAACCGCAGACCGATGCCCTCATCAAAGCTAAATCTGTCAATATCGCCTACGAAACCATTGAGAAAGCAGATGGTTCCCTGCCCCTGCTCATACCGATGTCTGAAGTTGCCGGCCGCATGACAGCCCAACAGGGTGCGAAATATCTTGAAATGTCCCATGGTGGCATGGGCATACTGCTCGGCGGCGTAACTGGTGTTGCTCCGGCAACAGTAGTTGTCATCGGTGGCGGCGTTGTCGGCGCAAATGCTGCAAAAGTAGCGTGCGGTCTCGGCGCAGACGTATTCATCTTTGATATGAACCTGAAACGGCTCTCCTATCTGGAAGATGTGATGCCTGCCAACTGCCACCCCCTCATGGCAAATGCCGGGATTGTTGCAGAGTATGTGGCAAAGGCAGACGTCGTCATCGGCGCAGTGCTGGTACACGGTGCCAAAACTCCGAAACTGGTCACAAAAGAGATGATCAAAACCATGAAGCAGGGTTCAGTCGTTGTCGACGTGGCCATTGACCAGGGCGGCTGCATTGAGACCTCCCATGCCACCACCCACTCTGACCCGGTATTCCTTGTTGACGGAGTTGTTCATTACTGTGTTGCCAATATGCCAGGTGCTGTTGCCCGGACTTCAACCCTCGCCCTGACCAACGCAACCCTCCCTTACGCCCTTGAGATTGCCAGCAAAGGCTGGAAGAAAGCAATGAAGGAGAACAATGAGATCAAGCTCGGTGCCAATGTCATCGACGGCAAGGTCTGCTTCAAGGGCGTTTCAGACGCCTTTGATATGGAATATGTATCAGTTGAGAAATTCCTGTAAACAGCCTTAATTGTAATTCTTTTCGGGGAGGGACGGCGTCCGCGCCGTCCCTCCCCGGTTCTTCTTCGCCCCACCCTCTCTGCCCCATTATATTCCTGCAGCCGTCCTGAAAAAAAAGTTAGCTTTTCATAACAAAAATGGAAGTTTTCACAGTGACGTCCCATTTTTTTCATGCTATAGTTTCCTAAATTGTCAGGCTTCTACATTCGGAAGGGCTCTTTTTTCAAGTTCTCTTCCTGCTGCTTTTTCGCATTCCTGGTCGTACAGAACAGATTGTCTCAAAATGGTACCTTGAAAAAGCTTGTATTTCGTTCATATTCAAGGCACAGGAGGAAATTCATCACAGGTAGAACTTTGATATTGGAGTCTGGCGCTTACCTCCGAGGATAAATTTTTGACTGTAACGAAGAAGATAAATGAAAAACTGGTTATTCGATGTTCCAAAAAGGAGATAGCTGCTCCTGCACTTGAACAATGGTCTCGATGACAAACCACAGGTCACCGCTACCACCATCTGAGAAACTGGAGATTCCATGGAAACATTTTCAAACATTATCAGTACCATTGACAGCTGGGTCTGGGGCCCTCCCCTGCTCGTTCTTCTTGTCGGCACGGGGATATGGCTCACCATATGCCTGCGCGGCATTCAGTTCACCCAACTCTGGCATGCCCTCTATCTCGGCTTCATCAAACGGAAAGAAGATGGCGATGAACGGGGGGACATTACTCACTTTCAGGCCCTGATGACCGCTCTTTCAGCCACCGTCGGGACCGGAAATATTGCCGGAGTGGCAACAGCTATCGCCATTGGTGGTCCAGGAGCTATGGTGTGGATGTGGCTCACCGGTATCGTCGGCATGGCTACCAAATATGCAGAAGCTGTGCTCGCAGTGAAATTCCGTGTTACGGATGAGAATGGAGAGATGGCTGGCGGACCAATGTATTATATTTCCCGCGGTCTCAACATGCCCTGGCTGGGGACTCTTTTTGCCGTTTTTGCCGCCTGCGCAGCCTTTGGTATCGGCAATATGACGCAATCAAATTCGATTGCCGACGCAGTACAAGCCACCTTTCATGTTCCTGTATGGATTACCGGTATTACCCTCATGGTTTTCTCTGCCATTGTTATTCTCGGCGGAATTAAAAGTATTGCACGGGTTACTTCAGTACTGGTTCCGATCATGATCGTTTTTTACGTACTCGCTTCCCTTTACATTATTGGGATAAATTACACGGAAGTCCCGGCAGCTCTGGGGTTCATCTTCAAAGATGCCTTTACCCCGACGGCGGCCACCGGTGGCTTCGCCGGTGCCTCAATAATGATGGCTGTTCGTTTTGGTGTGGCTCGCGGAGTCTTCTCCAACGAGTCCGGTCTTGGTTCTGCTCCTATCGCAGCAGCGGCAGCTCAAACCAAACACCCCGTTACCCAGGCGCTGGTCTCCATGACCCAGACCTTCATTGACACCCTCATCGTTTGTACCATGACCGGATTAATTATTGTTCTCACCGGATCATGGAAACTGGTAAAAGAAGTGCAGGTTGTTGATGGCGTAGAAAAATTAATCGGCTTTTCTGGTGCTGAACTTACGACAAAAGCCTTCTCCCTCGGCATGCCCGGTGGTGATATTGTTGTCACCATTGGTCTCATTCTCTTCGCCTATTCCACCATTCTTGGCTGGAGCTATTATGGCGAAAAAGCAATGGAGTACCTCTTTGGCACCAAATTATTGATGCCCTACCGCATTCTCTTTGTTGCTTTAATCTTCGTAGGAGCCATTGCGAAGCTGGAGCTGGTATGGAATATCTCGGATATCCTCAACGGACTGATGGCCCTGCCTAACCTGATCGGCCTGCTGTTCTTGACACCGGTTGTTATTTCAGAAACGAAGAATTACTTCAAGTAAGCAGCCCTTCCGTTTCAAATTTGTACAATAACAGAGCCCGCAGCCGTTCATCGGCTGCGGGCTCTGTTATTGTACAGGGGGAAACCCCTTTTTCGACTTCTCCCCAGTTCCTTCCATCACGGAGCCTCTCATGTTCTCACCCACAGTCCACACCAGATTTATCGCCCTTCTCGGCAACCCCCTCGGTCACTCCATATCTCCCCCCATGCACAACCGGGTCTTTGAAAAACTGGGGATGGACTACTGTTACCTGCCAATTGAGGTAACAGCTGAAGATCTTGGTACCATCTTCGCCGCCATGAAGAAAATGAACTTTGCCGGATGCAACGTTACCATTCCCCACAAACTCGCTATCATGGCACATCTTGACGAGCTTGACGACCTGGCCGAAACCATCGGAGCTGTCAATACGGTGCGGTTTCAAAACGGGCGGAGCAAAGGCTTTAACACCGACGGTGAGGGCTTTATCCGTTCTCTGCAGGAAGAGAGCGGCATCACCCCGAAAGGACATCGTTTTCTTCTCTTTGGATGCGGCGGTGCAACCCGGGCCATCGCCATGACCCTTGCAGCACACGGCGCAGAGCGGGTGATGCTCTGCAACCGCACAGAGGCAAAAGCTGAGGCACTCGCTGAGGAAATCAATCGCAGGGTCCGCCCCTGTGCCGCGTCCATCGCCTGCAAGGGCAAGGCACAGCTCACCGCTGCGGGAGAAGCAGATATACTGGTCAATACCACCAGCATCGGCATGCACCCCAATGAAGATGTAATGCCTTTCCCCGAGGCGTGCATTGAGGCACGGCATATAGTTGCCGATATCGTCTATAACCCGTGGATGACAAAACTCTTGAGCACTGCTGAAGAGAGGGGGGCAAAGGCCGTACATGGCCTTGGCATGCTTGTGTGGCAGGGGGCGGCGGCCTTTAAAATTTTTACTGGTCGCGAAGCCGATGTAGCAGCAATGAAAGAGGAGGTTGCGAAACTGCGTAAAGGGTAAAACGGTATAAAAAGGGAGAAAGGAGGCAGGAAAAAGCAGGGCAACAAAATCCAATGACGTCCGCTGCAGGATGAGATACCTGTTGTGCTGAAGATGACCAATGTGGACATCTGTCTTACCTGCCTTTGAATTCGTCAATACAAAATTGAATTGATATTATAAGACAGGGTTCCTTGAATAATTTTGTATTTCGTTCATATTCGAGGCACAGGAGGGAATTTATCACAGCCATGATTGATCTCTCGACGTCTCGTTCCTCGCTTTGTCGGAGGATAACTTTTTTGCTTTTCCCTTTCTCCCGTCTTCCTTCTCCTGCCTTCCCGCTTTAATGAAACTCAATCTCTATTCTCAAATATTTTTGCCTTCCTTCGCGTTTCTTCGTGTTCTTCGCGGTAAAAAAATGTCTTATCGTCTTTCGCTTTCTCCCTTCTCCTGCCTCCCTGCTCGCTCCTCATAAAAACAAAAATGGCGGTGGAAATTAATTTCCACCGCCATTTCATATATACCATGGTCGGGAAGAGAGGATTTGAACCTCCGACCCCTGCGTCCCGAACGCAGTGCTCTACCAGACTGAGCCACTCCCCGACATTTGAGCTGAAAAATGAAAAATCACACTACACCTTCTCGACGAAAAGGGCAATATATTCTCGGCTCTTTTCTCGTTTTTCAACTCCGTTTCATTCAGTGTACGGTTGACAGGCGACGCTCAAACTGATCACGGGTAAAACGATAGTTCTGAGTACCATTGCACTCCACGGCGAAAGAACCGCAGACACTACCCTGCAGGGCGCTCTCGTGCAGGGACTTCCCTTCCATAAGACCGCTTACCAGACCAGCACGATATGCATCCCCCGCACCCGTGGGATCAAGCACCGTCTCCGGTTTACAGGGAGGAACCTCTATCAAACCGCCCTCCCGTTTAAAGAGCTCCGAACCCTCTTCACTGCGGGTCACGATGGTATTCTCCGCCAGCTTGACCATCTCCTCTTTTGTCAGCCCCGTCTTGTCTATGATCAGGTTGCACTCATACTTGTTGACAATAAGCAGTTTCGCCCTTGAAATCACTTTTATCAGCTGATCTTTCGGCAGTACCGGCAGGTTCTGGCCCGGATCAAAGATATACTCGATCCCCCGCTTGAGACACTCTGCGGGGTAGGTCAGCATATCATGAAGATTTCCAGGAGAAACCAGCACCAGAGCACTGTCAGTGCCGATGGCATCAAAATCAAGCCCGGAGCTCTGTTTCATGGCACCGGGGTTGAAGATGGTAAACTGGTTCTTGTTTTTATCGTTGGTGATGTAACATCCCGCCGTCAACTCCGACTCATCAATAACAATCATATCCCTGCTGATACCGTTGGCGTCAAGCCAGCCGGTGTAGCGAAAGTGGTCACGCCCAAGGGTAGCACTGAGGAGCGGATCCTCACCCATCAGTTTCAGTCCAAAGGCAATGTTACCCGCCGTACCGCCAAAATCTTCCGTCGCCCCGTCCACCATGAAGCTGACGCTGATCTGATCAAGCTGATCCGCCAGCAGGTGATTTTTGAAGAGGTCGGGAAAGTTCATGGTGCGGTCATAGGCCATGGAACCAGAGAGGATTATCTTTTTCATATCTGCAGATCCTTAGAATTTACACAGGAACGGCCTGTCCCTCACAGGACAGGCCGCGTGAAAAGCATGCGGGGAAATCAGCCCTTGAGGCCAAGAATTTTTTTCTTGATATCCTCTACCGCGAGCCCCTGCCAGGGAAGCTGTTCGGCAATGCCACCATGCCCGGGTCTTGAGGTCCCCATAGAAGCGTATTTCGGAGCCAGCCCGCGTTCCAGCAGCCAGGTCCCGTAACGCGAGGCAAGACCGGTTTTTGTATTCTGACTTTCAACCACGAGGGCAAAGGGACTGCTGCCCACTTTTTTCAGCATCTCCTCGTCAATCACATTCAGGGTCGGCTTGTTAATCAGGCCAATATCATGACCGTCGGCGCGAAGCTGCTCCACCGCATCGAGACAGCGATAGACCATTTCACCGTAACTCACCACATAACCATCCTTTCCTTCCCGAACGATCTCATCTTTGCCGGGCTCAAAGGTATAATCGTCGCTGTACAGCCGCTGGCCGTCGGCATCAAGCAGGGAAGGCGTCGCGGAGCGGGTGGAGAAGATGAAACGAAGTCCTTCATCGGTGAAGACCCGTTTGAGGATCGCCCGCAGCTGACTGGTATCCGCCGGGAAGTAGAGACGTGTTTTATCACCTTCTGCCAGCCCATTGTCAGTAAAGAAGTTATTGATTCCAAAGTGGCAGGTATTGTCCGCCATGTCATCAATCCCCGAATGGGAGAAGTGGGCAATGACATTGGCATCGTTGAGACGCGCCATGGTAATTTCAGAAATCACCATTTCGATAAAGGCAGCAAAGGTACCGAAAATTCCCAGCCGCCCCTTCTCCGAACCAAACCCTGCGGCAACGCTGAAGTTGTTACGCTCCATAATCCCGCCATGTACATAACACTGAGGAAAAGCCTTGCCGATATGGTGCAGGCCACAGGACCCCTCAAGATCTGAATCAACCACCAGTACCTTCTCTTCCGGTGTTTCCATCTTATCAAGAATTTCGCAGATCACCCGGCCGAAGTCGTCGCGAACCTTCGCCATCTCTTTGGTGCTGCCAAGATATGAGACTTTGGTCTTCTCCACCTTGACACTTTCCAACGCCTTGACCGCCGCATCGCAGCCTTTCGCCTTCAGGTATTTCACAGCGAGATCCACAGCAATAACATCATGCCCTTTGGGAGAGCCCTCAATACCCTCCACCTCCGGTGCCATCAGACGACGGCTGACCACCGCAGCAGGGCCGTCGGAGACCAGCGTCTGCTGAATCCTGCGATAGAGACCGGCGAGGTCTTCACCTTCCCCGGAGCTGACCGACAGCCCGTGGCCCTGAAGAGTCCTGGCCACGTCATAGCCGTGCATGTACTCGGTGGGATGGCCGGAGATCGTGACGTCGTTATCATCAATGAAGAGCTTGACTTTCAGCTGACGTGCCACCGCATAGCGGGCAGCCTCGGCGTCGTCACCCTCCATTTGCGAACCATCGCTGCCAAACATGACCACAGTCTTGCTCTTATCAGCCTCGGCAACCCCGTTGACGTAACTCCACATATGTCCAAGACGTCCGGATGAAAAGAAGACGCCGTTTTCTTCATCGCGTTCGGGATGACCATAGAATCCGTGATCAAACTCGCGATAATGCAGCAGCGATTCAGCCGGTTTGTACCCGTTGAGCACCGCCATGAGATACTGAATGGCAACGCGGTGTCCGGCCTCATCAAAATAGACAGGATGAATGGTATCGGAGCCCTTCATAAAGGCGTCCACAATGAGTATCTCTGGTACAATATCGTAGGCACCGCCGGTATGCCCGCCCAGGCCCTTCACGTTGGCAAGAGCAGTGAAGAAAATAACGGCATCACGAACGAGCTGGATATTTTCCTCAAGCGTCTTCCTGTTCGCGTCGGAAAGTTCAGACTGGTTCAGATCAAATTTCAGTGGGGTAAAGGCGGACAGATCTATGGGGAAATCCATTGCGTCTCCTTGTATAGAGTAAAAGTTGTTGAATTATGGTGAAAGTGATTATTTTTTTTTCGCTGCGGGAGACCGCGGCAGTATCATGTTCAGCACGAGACCGAGTATTCCCGCAAGGCCAATTTTCTCAATGGCAAAGGCGCCGGCAGTAAATTTCATACCGCCAATTCCACAGACGAGAATCACGGAAACGATAATAAGGTTTCGTGCAATAGACAAGTCCAGTTGCGCTTTGATCAGGGTATTTATCCCGACAACCGTGATCATCCCGAAGAGCAGAATCATAATTCCCCCCATCACCGGAGCAGGAATGGTGCCGAGCAGCGCCCCCACCTTGCCGATAAAACTGAGAAGAATTGCAGTAATAGCCGCCCATGTCATAATCGCCGGATTAAAAGCATGGGTGAGCGCCACGGCCCCGGTCACCTCCGAATAGGTGGTATTCGGAGGCCCGCCAAGCATGCAGGCGATAGAGGTAGCGATCCCGTCACCAAGCATTGTGTTCTGAATTCCCGGATCCTCCACATAGTTTTTTCCGGTTACCGAGCTGATGGCGAGGATATCACCAACATGCTCAATGGCCGGGGCAATGGCCACCGGCACAATAAAGAAAATGGCATCAAGGTTCCACTCGGGAAAAACGAACTGGGGTATTGCCAGCCAGGGACCGTTCTTCACGGTGGTAAAATCGATCAGTCGTGCCGACGTATAGTTGGCGAGATCTCCCGGTGTAAAACCCGCCTGCAGGGAGGCGGTGATTCCGGTAAAATCGAAGATCAGAGCCACAACATACCCGGCAACAATCCCACTGAAGATAGGTACCAGCCGAAACCAGCCTTTGCCAAGCAGGGCCACCAGCGCGGTGGTGGAGAGAGAGACAGCGGCAAGAATCATCGCCGTCCGCTCCGGCACCAGCCAGGCATCTCCGCCGCCGGTGCGTCCCATGGCCATATGAACGGCCGTCGGAGCAAGCACCAGGCCAATGACCATGATTACCGGCCCGGTCACCACCGGAGGCAGGTAGCGGTTGAGAAAACCAGCACCTGACCAGCGAATGAAAAAACTGAGTATCACATAAAAGAAACCGGCGGCCACCAGCCCGCAGAGCGTACCCCGTACACCCCACTGCTGCACACCAAACATGATCGGCGCAATAAAGGCGAAAGAAGAGGCGAGAAATATCGGCACCCTGCCGCGGGTAACAAGCTGAAAAACCAGGGTGCCGCAACCGGCGGTAAAAAGTGCCACGTTGGTATTTAACCCGGTGAGCAACGGAACCAGAACCAGTGCCCCAAAGGCGACAAAGAGCATCTGCCCGCCGAAGAATGCATCGCGCAGGCGAAATTTGTAGGTCGTTGATGTAAAGGAGTTGTCTGCCATGCCGTCTCCTTATCGGGTGCCGAAGATCTTATCACCGGCGTCACCGAGTCCCGGCAGAATGTAGCCGTGTTCGTTGAGCCGTTCGTCCACTGCCGCCACATAAATTTCCACATCGGGATGGGCCTCGGAGATACGTTTGATTCCCTCCGGGGCGGCGACAAGGAAGAGCCCTTTAATCTTTTTACAGCCCGCCGCTTTCAGGCTCTCAATGGTGGCGAGCAGCGTGCCGCCGGTGGCCAGCATGGGATCCAGAATCATCGCCATCCGCTCTCCAATCTCACTGGCATATTTGATGTAATACTCCACCGGCTGCAGGGTTTCCTCATTGCGGTAAAAACCAACCACACTCACCTTTGCCGAAGGAATCATGTCGAGAACACCGTCCATCATCCCGAGACCAGCACGGAGAATAGGCACGATGGTCACTTTTTTACCTTTGATCATCTCTACCTGCACATCTCCGGCCCAGCCCTGGATAGTCACCGTTTCAGTAGGCAGATCTTTGGTGGCCTCATAGGTGAGCAGGCGGGCCAGCTCCGAGGCGAGGTCACGAAAATCTTTGGTGGAGACATCATGCTGACGCATGAGGCCGAGTTTATGTTTGATCAGCGGGTGATTTACGACATGAACGGACATGGGATTCTCCCTCGAATAAAAGTTCGCAGACACATGCAGTATCTGCGGAAAGATGAGCGGTGTAAAGACTCAAGATAGAAACAGATTGCTCTATAACTTTTCGTAATTTCTCAAAAAATTATGGGAAAAGCAGGGCAGCACAACCCGATGACGTTCGTTGTGGGATGAGAATGTTTCAAGGTGCCCTCGTGAAAGACAGAACGACAAAAGATTTTTTACCAACGAAAAAATACTCTAAACATGCGAAAAAAAGCATTTTATATAGAGAAACTTTGGCGTGTTTCGCTGGTCATCCAGTCTTTGTTTTACCGCCTTTTGCTTTTCCCTCACTCCAGGACCTGCTTTCGGCGCAGCAGCGGAACCAGCTCCACCGCAAGGATGGAGCCAAAGATCAACACTGCACCACAAAACTGCACCGGCACCATCCGCTCGCCGAGAAAAATTGCTCCCCCCAGCGCTGCAAAAACGGACTCTGAACTCAGGAGAATCGCGGCGTCCGCAGCGGGAGACCAGCGCTGACCGACGACCTGCAGAGTAAAGGCAATTCCCACCGACATGATCCCCATCCAGGCGATACCCTTCCATGCCCCGCCAAAGGCCGCAATCGAAGGTTGTTCCACGATGCCGCCGACCAGCAGGCCGATTATGCCACAGACAAAGAACTGCACCAGCGCCAGCACCAGCGGGGCGCCGGTACGCTGTGCCACATGTCCAACCAGCAGGACATGCCCCGCCCAGAAGAAGGCGGAGGCAATAACCCACAGGTCACCAGAGGCAAAGCCGTCAAGTTGATGACCTCCGCTGAGCAACCACGTTCCGCAAAGACACCCCGCCGCGGCAGGCCAGATGAAGAGATGCACCCGCCGCCGAAAAAACAGCAGGCCGAGCAGGGGCACCATGGGAACATAGAGCCCGGTAAGGAAGCCGGAGTTGGTTACCGTGGTACGAAGGATGCCGTATTGCTGCAGACCAGCCGCAGTCATCAGTACCCAACCGGTGAGCATCATCCACAGCCAGTCACTCTGACGCAGCGGCTGCACTGCAGCCATTTTACGAAGCTGCCGCAGGGCAAGGGGGGCGACAACGAAGGCCCCGAGCAGGAAACGCGAGCCGGTGAAGGTGATACTCCCGAGCTCTCCGGTAGCGATTTGCTGCACCACGAAACTACTGCCCCAGATAAGGGCGGTGAGCAAAAGAACAGCATTAGCCTGTAGACGTGTCATGAAAAATCCGGATAGAATTGAAGTTGCGGAGAAATAACAGCGCTAATATACCCTCCACCCCATATTTTTCAACTCTCAAACAGGACAGCGGAGGACTCATCCTGCTTTACAAAGCAGGATGTGGCTATTAAAATCGGTGATCGATTCAATTTCCGAACCATCACCCGAACTTCAGAGGGAGCATTTTGCTCAAACTTTTCCTTGCCACTTACGCGGCGCTCTGGCACATTGCTCTGCCGTTTCTTCACCGCAAACCTCGCCTTGCCGACGGCTGGGAGGAGCGCACCCTCGCTCAAACAGCGGGTCGCGATTTCGATCTCTGGATCCAGTCAGCCTCCGGCGGTGAATCGCTGCTCAGCCAGATGGTGCTCACCACCCTCGCCGAACAGCTCGAGGGAAGCGACAGAAGACTTCGGATCCTCGCCACCTCCACCACCCGCGAGGGCATCAACACCCTGCGAAAGACGCCGACGGCGGAGAATATCGACCTCACAGTCGCCTTCTTCCCCTTCGACGCCCCGGCCATTATCACCCGCGCCTTCAACACCTTTCGCCCACGTCTTGCCGTCCTCGTCGAAACCGAACTCTGGCCCGCCTGGCTCATCACCGCCCGGTGCATGGAGGTGCCGGTCCTGCTTGTCAACGGTCGAATGTCCGACAAAAGCTGCCACTCCTACCGCCGCCTGCGCCGTTTCTTTACTGCCTTTGGTCCCGGCCGGGTGCTGGCAATGTCAGAAGAAGACGCAGCCCGTTTCCGCTCCATTCTGCCACCGGAACGGGTACAGATGGTCCCGAACCTCAAATTTGACCGCATGAAGTTCAGCAGCAGCACCCCGCCCTTCTCCTTCCAGTCGCCGAAGGACTCCCCCTTCATCGTCTTCGGCTCAGTACGTGCGGAAGAGGAGGAGCAGATCGCCCGCTGTCTCGACATCCTCTGCAAGGCCCGGCCCGATGCCACCATCGCCCTTTTTCCCAAACACCCAGCCCGCGCCTCAGCCCTCACTGAGATGCTTGCCAGCCGCAGGCTGCCCGCCCGGCTGCGCTCCTCCCTCAAAGAGACCTGCGTCCCCGGCACGATAATCGTCTGGGACAGCTTCGGCGACCTCGCCGCCGCCTGGTCCCGGGCCGATGCAGCCTTTGTCGGTGGTTCACTCTGCGGCTGGGGTGGTCATAATTTTCTTGAACCGCTGGCCTGCGGTGTGCGACCGGTAATCGGCCACAACTGGAAAAATTTCGCATGGATCGGCCGCGAAGTGATATCCTGTGGCCTCGTCAGTGAGGTAGAGGAAGAACAACAGCTCGCCCGGACACTGCTGGAGAGGCTTGCCAGCCCTGACAACCGCGACGAAGTCCGCCACCGCGCCGAAAATCTTTTCGCAGGGAAACGCGGCGGCACTGCCGTCACCTGCACCGAGATTCTCGCTGCGCTCAACGCCAAACCGTAAAAGGAGTCCCCATGAGTTCCCTGCCACCAAGCTACGCCATCATCCCCGCCCGCTACCAGTCCAGCCGATTTCCAGGCAAGCCGCTGGTAAACATCCTCGGCAAACCGATGTTCCAGTGGGTTTATGAACGGGCCATAAGCTGTCGCTCCCTCAACAGGGTGTGGCTTGCCACCGATGACGAGCGCATCTTCACTGCCGCCGAAGAACGCGGCGTGCCGGTAGTGATGACTGCCGCCAACCACCCGAGCGGTTCCGACCGCATCATGGAAGCGGCAACAAAGCTGAAGCTGGAAGATGAGGCAGTGGTTGTCAACATACAGGGGGACGAGCCGGCCCTGACCCCGGAAATGGTAGCCAGCCTCCTTGAGCCCTTCCGCGATTCGCAGGTAGAGGTCACCACCCTCGCACGGGTCATCGACGCCGAGCAGGCAGAAAACCCGGACCGGGTGAAAGTGGTGCGTGCGATGAACGGCGACGCACTCTACTTCTCCCGGGCCAGGATTCCCCACGTCCGCGACCCGAAAAAGAAAGCCGCCGACTACCTGCTGCACATAGGCCTCTACGCCTATCGGCTACCCGTCCTGCGCAGATTCACAACCCTGCCCCCCAGCCCGCTTGAGGAACTGGAGAAACTGGAGCAGCTCCGCCTCCTTGAGGCCGGGGTAAAGGTGCATGTGGTAATGACCGACTATCAGGGTTTTGGCGTAGATCGCCCCGACGACGTGGCAATGATCGCCGCACAAATGAAGGGGCTCTGACCGGCGCGACCTGCTCCTCCCCTGCAGGGACGTTCAGCAGGAAACAATTTCTTCAGTTCGATATCCCTGCGCATAAAGCAATGCCGTAAGATCGCCGTAGAGGATGGAGTTTTCAACCCGCCGCCGCAAGAATTCTTTGGGATGAAACCCGACCCCGAGCGCCGCCGCTCGCAGCATCTCAAGATCGTTGGCACCGTCACCGATGGCGAGGACATCCTCACGCTGGAGGCCATATTGCTGCTGATAATGTTGGAGACATTCCAGCTTGGCATCACGGCCGAGAATCGGTTCGCGCACCGCACCGGTAAGCCGTCCGTCCTTGATAATAAAGGTATTGCCGTGATGGTATTGCATCCCAAGCGCCTCTGCCACCGCTCCGGTAAAGCAGGTGAAGCCGCCTGAGACCAGTACCGTTACCGCCCCGTCAGCCACCATGGTAGCCACCAGTTCGTGCGCCCCGGCAACCCACGGCAGGTGCTGCAGATGCTCAGTGATCGCGCTCTCCGGCAATCCTTTAATCAGATCGATGCGGGTACGCAGCGCCTCGTGAAAGTCCAGCTCACCAGCCATGCTGCGAGCGGTGATGGCAGCAATTTTATCCTTCAGCCCAATGCTGGCTGAGAGCTCGTCAAGGGTCTCCTCAGCCACCAGGGTAGAGTCCATATCGCTGACCAGCAGCCTTTTGCGCCGGGGTGCATCACCATCCTGGAGAAAATGGTCAATCCGATGGGGAGCGAGCAGCACGGCGAGTGCCTCCCGGTCAAACTCCTTCCCTTCGGCGAGATACATTTCCACCGCCTTCTCCGGTGCCAGCCACTCTATCCGAATGCAGTCAGCAAGGGCCCGCACCTGCTGCAGCAGATCAGGCTGAATTGGCTGGTTAGATGCGACAAGAGTCAGTATCTTCATATTCGTCCTGTTCAAAGCAGTTTCATCCGTTTGAAAATAAGGAGCTGCACCACCACGAACCCGACGAGAAAAAGACAGAAAGAGAAAAAGCCCATCCCGCTCTCAGCGAAAGGAATCCCCCCGACATTGATACCGAAGAGCCCGGTGAAAAAACTCAGCGGCAGGAAGATAGTGGCTGCAATAGTGAGGGTATACATCCTGCCGTTCATCTGGTCGCCGTCAAGGTTCTGCAGATCTTCCTGTACCATCCGCACCCGCTCAGAGGAGAAGAGAAGGTCATCAAGGAAACGGTTATACTGGTCAATATTCTCCGTTATCAGGGTCTTGTCCCGTCTCTTCAACCACTTCGGAGGGGCACTCACAAGGTGATTCAGCGCCTCGCGCTGGGGAGTGAGGTAGCGTTTCAGGCGCAGGGCAAAACGGCGCAGGTCGGTGAGCTGGTTGCGGGTCTCCATGATATCGTCCGGTTCGATCTCCCCCTCAAGTTCCTCAAGACTGTCTTCAAGGTCATCCATGGTCAGTTCGGTATTATCGGCGAGATAGTTGACGAGACTGGAAAGGAACTGTGATGCCGTCCGCGGCCCCTTCCCCGCCAGGAGACTCTTCTCAATATCGTCGAAGGATTTGATGCTCTGATCCCGAGAGGTGAGAATCACCTTTTCTTCCACCCACATTTTGATAGCGATCATATCTTCCGGATCTTTGCTTTCGTTGTGGTTTACCGCCCGCAGCGACAAAAGAAGTCCCTCCTCGAACAGCAGACTGCGCGGTCTCGACTCGTCAAAGGAAAGGTGTTCCACCACCACCGAGTCAAATCGCGCCGAGTGGTTGAGCCACTCTTCTACCTCCTCCCTGAGAGCGTTGAAACGCAGCCATACCATCCCGTTGCGCTCCCTGAGTATTTTTTCCGCCTCGCCCATCTCTATCCTTTTTCCGCCACCATTGCCATCAAGCTGGACGGCAACAAACGTTTCCAGTGTCATTCTTTAATGTCCTCCTTTTTTACCTTAACCTCTACCGGAGAATCATTGCGAATATGAACATCGCTCTGCGGGAAGGGAATTTCAATATTATTTTCACGAAAAAGCCTGTCAATCTCGAAGTGCAAAAAACTCTGTACTTCGCGAATATCACCGATATTGCGCAGGTAACAATGAAGGTCGAAATTGAGAGAACTGTCACCGAACTCCGAAAAATAGACCCGCGGCCGCATGGCAGGCCACTCCTCCTTCTGAATGGCCAGTTTGCAGGCAGCCGCAGCCTCATAGAGAAGTTTCTCCACAAGACGGACATCGGAACCATAGGCCACTCCGACGAAAACCTTCACCCGGCCCCGTGAATCAAGAAACATCATGTTAGTCACCGAAGAAGAGATCAATTCAGAATTCGGCACAATGACATCGGAGTAATCAAATGTCTGGATGATCGTGGAGCGGATACTGATTTTTTTGACGGTACCCTCCGTATCCCCCGCCTTCACCCAGTCACCCTTTTTAATCGGCTGCTCAAACATCAGAATCAAACCGGAAATAAAGTTGCTCACTACATTCTGCAGGCCGAAACCGATACCAACCGACAACGCTCCGAGAACCATGCTCAGTCCGGTAAGTTTAAACCCGGCAATACTGAGCGTGACAAGAACCAGTGCACCAATTGCCAGGTACCCCGAAAGGGTAAGCACCGTGTCCCGTGAGTTATTGGAGATATTAGACCGCCGCAACCAGAATTTATCGAGAATACGACGCAGATAGTGGATCAGAGACCAGCCGATAAGCAGAGTCAACACCGCCACCATGAAACGTAACGGAGAGACAAGCAGGGTTCCGATATGAAAGCCTTCGGTAAAGAGCAACTGGAACTGACTGGACTCCTCGGCCGAACCATCCCAGATAGACGAAAGCAGCCAGGGGAAACTGAGGTAAAGCAACAGCTTCAAGCCGAACTTCACCAGTGCACCGCTGCTACCCTCAGAGCCCCCCACGGGGAGAACATTCTCCTTCTCGTCGTGAAATAATACATCAAGAACCCTGCTGGAGTATTTCAAGGTAACAGCAGAGAAGAGCTCAATGCAGTCATTGATGAAAAGCACAAAGGCGAAGAGTACCATCGTCTGCCACATCCCCCTGAACAGCCAGGTGACAAGGTTGCGGTACCCCAGGGCCTCCATGACAATCAACGCGAAGGAGCTCAGCAGTATGAGCTGCCACAGGATTCGGCAAATGATTGAGTCTGGATAGCTCTGCCGCAGGTGGCGGAGAGTCAACACAAGAAAGAGCAGTGAGAAGAAGAGCACAAGGAAACGCCACAATATCAAGATCTGTGCATCAAAAATAAATCCTGGGATGTCAGAAAAAGTAAGCACATCAAGCGCAGCAAAGAGGCCGAAGAAACCCCAGAAAAGTGCAATCTGGTCCGAGCTGATTTTGTCGCTTTCACCCGTTTTCGAAATCACCAGTCGATAGAGCACCGACCGGACACAGAGGGGCGACGCAGTCCAATAGAAGAGAAAGATACAGAGCCAGCAAACGGCAATGGAAACGAAAGTGGCAGAAGGATTGATGTAACTCACCACCACCGCGCCGGCAAAAGCTCCAACAAACAGATTGAAAAACAGACTCTTGCACAACATGAACTGGTCAAAGTAATAAAAGAGGTTGTCCTTCTCGACAAACTCCATAAGAAAGGAACGCACTTTCGTCAGACTTCGCAGCAGCGCGAGCAGAAAAACCAGCAGCGCCGGCAGCAGGTCAAAAAAATTGGGGGTCAGGAGATCCAGTTCCTGCGAGGTCACCCGCTTCGGCCAGGAAAAATACGTCTGCCACTTTTTCACATCAAAGTTTGACGCTACCTCCATGGCAACAGAGCCGGTGTTATCCCCCACATAGACAAGATTGCGACTGACCCGCTTCTTGCGCGCGGCCTCCAGGGACTTCAGCGCGTCCTCGCAGGAAAGCAGGAGCAGTTTATAATTGCCCACCTGCCGCTCCAGTATCAACTTCTTCTGGTGCAAATCAATATCCGCCCCGCCCCCCCCTTTTTTTTGTCGACTGTTCCCGGAAACGTCTGCAGGAGGTAATTGGGACACGGCTCCTCCACTTCCGGGAGAGATATCACCAAGCACGCTGACGAGCTGACTCAATTCACCCTCCAGCGCATCCAGTTCTGTCTGAGTAGAGGTCGCCAGATCCTGAATCTGCGTGCGCCTGTTCGTTATTTCTTCAAGGCCGGTATTGGCATTAAGCCCGGCCATGATCTTATCCACCTTCGCCTGCCTGCGTGCGAGCTCAACACCAACATTGGAAGGAGAAGCATCTTTTCCGGCAAAGACAGGGGCCGGAGAAAAAGAGGAGGTCAGCAATAAAATGAGGCCGAGAAGTATTCGAGTCATGACAAAAGAGGGGCAAAAGGAGTAAAAAGAACAGAGAGAAGAGGATCTTGGGGGATTATAGCCTGGTTTCCACTTCTGTCGAGAAAGAAAGGGGGGAGTGTTAAATAGAGCCGTTTCCACAGAAAAAAAACGAGCCCTCTAACTCTTTCCAAACACGATTCTGACAACACCTGTACAATTGAGGCGTATTCTCTCCTGCATGCCTGAAGGGAGCACAGGCAGCCCTCTTCAAGACATGAGGGTACCCATGAGACGATCCACCTTTCGAGCCCAGGCTGCCCCGGAGAAAAAAGAAAAATAAATTCTTCAAGGTTACCTCTGTTCAAAGAAACAACCCCAGTTTACAAGGAGAAAAAATGAAAGTCCGTAAATTTATTACAATTGCCGCAGTTTCCCTCGCGCTGACCGTCGTCGGGTCTTCCGCATTCGCCGAAAAAACAAAACTGGTGGGCTCGGGAGCAAGTTTTCCCTACCCCATCTACTCCACATGGTTCAACCAGTTCAGCAAAGCCAATTCAGGGATCCAGGTGAACTACCAGTCCAAGGGCTCTGGTGCGGGGATCCGCGACTTTCTCAACGGTGTGGTAGACTTCGCAGCCTCTGATGCCGCCATGAAGGAAGAGGAGATGGCAAAGGAGAAAGACGGGGTTCAGCTTCTCCCGATGACTGCGGGCGAAGTTGTTCTCGCCTATAACCTCAAAGGTGTGAAAGACCTCAAACTCTCCCGCAAAGCCTATACAGGAATATTCCTCGGCAAGGTGAAGACGTGGAATGATCCCCTCATCGCCGAAGCCAATCCCGGGATGAAACTCCCCGCCACCCCGATTACCGTAGTTGCCCGGGCGGACAGTTCTGGAACAACTTACGTTTTCACGAAACATCTCAGTGCAATCTCTCCCGAGTTTGCAGAAAAGGTCGGTGTTGCCAAACAACCGAGCTGGCCCACAGATATCAACATGATCAAATCACCCAAAAATGCTGGCGTAAATGCTTCCATCAAAAGGTCCACAGGAGCAATCGGCTATACGGAATACGGCTACGCCCGCATGGCCAAACTGAATATGGTTTCTCTTGAAAACAAAGAAGGAAACTACATTGCTCCCGGCCTCGCCAGCGGTCAGGCAGCACTTGCCAATGTTAAAATCCCCGAGAACATGATAGCCTGGGTCTCTGACCCTGCAGGAAAAGATTCTTATCCGATCGCCACCTACACCTGGATGATTTTTCACAAGAAATATGCCGACGCCGGTAAAGCAGCCATCCTGCGTCAAATGGTTAATTACTGTCTTGATAATGGCCAGTCCATTGCTGACCAGATGGGCTACATCCCACTCCCAGCCAATGTGATTGAGCAGGTAAAGGCAGCAGCAGAAAACATCAAATAAGAGAAAGAGGCTCCTGCTATAAAAAGGGCGCATGGCGACAGGCTGTGCGTCCTTTTCCTGCATTGCAGAAAAAAACGTCTTTCCCGGAACGCCAATCCAAACTGCATCCGGGACAAATATCAGGAAGAGAGAAAAAAACATGGCAGCAGAAAACGGGGAAGAAAGCATCTTGAACCACGCGGAAACCCTTGCCGCTCCACCCACTCCAGTGGACAAAATCTTCGATAAGTGCTTCCGCACCCTCACCTTTGTTTTCACCTGGGCGACGGTGCTCCTTCTTGCTTTCATAGTCTTCAGAATCGGCGGGCAGGCACTCCCCGCAATGAAAGAGTATGGCCCCGGGCTGCTCTTCTCCTCCGACTGGGACGTAAACAACAACCAGTTCGGCATCTGGCCACAGATATGGGGAACGCTCTACAGCTCCCTGCTCGCCCTGGTGCTCGGCGGCTTCTTCGGCATCACCATCGCCATCTTCCTCACTCAGGACTTTCTGCCCCACAAGCTTGAGATGGTTCTGAAAAATATTGTGGAACTGCTCGCGGCCATCCCCAGCGTCGTCTACGGTCTCTGGGGTATTTATGTCCTCATTCCCCTCCTGCAGCCGACAGCCGACAAACTCCACAGCTCCTTTGGCTGGTTTCCACTCTTTTCCACCAGCTTCAGCGGCTTCGGAATGTTTTCAGCCGCACTTGTCCTCTCCATCATGATTCTGCCCACCATCGCCGCTATCTCTCAGGACGCCCTGCGCGCCGTCCCCCGCAGGACAAAAGAGGCAGCCTTCGGTATGGGAGCCACCCGCTGGGAAGCAATCCTGCGGGTCATTCTTCCCACCGCATCCGGCGGAATCTCCGGGGCCCTCGTGCTCGGCCTCGGCCGCGCCCTCGGTGAAACCATGGCTCTTGCCATGCTGGTCGGCAATAGTGCCACCGTCTCACTCTCCCTCTTCTCCCCGGCAAGCACACTTGCATCCCTGCTCGCCCTCAACTTTCCTGAGGCAGATCTGAACCAGACGGGCGTGCTGATGTACGCGGCATGCACCCTGCTGCTCATCACCCTCGTAGTAAATATGCTCGGAACTCTCATCATCAACACAACCACAACAAAGGGGGGTGAGCGATGAACGAAACGAAAAACAACCTTCTGCAACTGCCCAATCTGGAACGTCACCCCTTTGAGCCGCGGGCACTGAAATCGATTCTATTGAGCACAATCACCGTCATCTGTGCCATACTGGCCTGTGTCCCGCTCTTCTCAGTGCTGGTCATGCTGATCTACCGGGGAGGCTCACGTATCAACCTTGAACTGTTTACTGCCCTGCCCCCCACGGCCTTTCAATTCGACGGCGGCGGGATCAGCAACGCTATTATCGGAACTCTCTTCATGGTCGGTATCGCTGCTCTGATCACAATCCCTTTTGGGGTGCTGGCAGCCATCTATCTCGCAGAATTCGGCCCGTACAGCAAAATTGCCACCATCGCCCGTTTCTCCGCCAAAACGATGTCGGGACTGCCGTCCATTATTGCCGGTGTTTTCGCCTATGCCATCATGGTTATTACCATGGGGAGCTACTCTGCCTGGGCAGGGGGGGTAGCACTGGCCGTACTCATGCTGCCCACTATCCTGCTGACCGCTGAAGAGACAATCAAGATGGTGCCCAAACGCATGAAAGAAGCGGCCTTCGGCATGGGCTGCACCCCCAGCCAGTCAATGACGAAGGTTGTCCTGCCGATGGCCCTGCCGGGTATCATTACCGGTGTCGTGCTGGCCGTTGCCCGTGCGGCAGGGGAAACTGCACCGCTGCTCTTCACCGCAATCTTCAGTGAATACGCACTGGAACCCAATGACCCAACCGCCTCCCTTGCGGTCCTCATCTACAACTACTCAAACTCAACCTCGGAGAACCAGCTTGAGCTGGCCTGGGCTGCCTCCCTCGTTCTTGTCGTACTGGTCTTCATCCTCAACATGGTCAGCCGCTGGATCGGCTCCCGCACTCGTAAATAAGGAAAGAAATGAACTCATTACTTCAGGATGACATCATCCTCGACTGCAGAGCAGAAAAAATATTTTACAGTGACTTCCTTGCAGTTCGTGACAGTCATGTGCCGATCAGAAAAAATCAGATCACCGGCTTCATCGGCCCCTCAGGCTGTGGCAAATCAACCGTCCTGCGCAGTATCAACCGTATGAATGATCTTATCCGCGGTTTCAAATTCTTCGGTTCCGTTCAATTTCACTCCATGGACATCTACGACAAAAAGGTGGATCCGGTTGCCGTGCGCCGTAACATCGGCATGGTCTTTCAACAGCCGAACCCCTTTGCCATGTCTATTTATGAAAATGTCGCCTTCGGCCTGCGCCTCAACCGCTTCAAAGGTAATATGGATGAGCAGGTAGAAAAGGCGTTGCGCGGCGGAGCTCTCTGGGATGAAGTAAAAGACAAGCTGAAAAAAAGCGGGTTGTCACTCTCCGGCGGCCAGCAGCAGCGTCTCTGTATCGCCCGCGCCATCGCCACCGGACCACAGGTTCTGTTGATGGATGAACCCTGCTCGGCACTCGACCCCATCGCCACCCGGCAGATTGAGGAGTTGATGCTGCAGTTAAAGGAACGCTTTACGGTCTGTATTGTTACCCACAACATGCAGCAGGCACAACGGGTAGCCGATCAGACTGCCTTCTTCAGCGTTGATATATCCGTAGGCGGACGTACTGGCTATCTCGTTGAGATGGGCGCCACGAAAGAGCTCTTCAGCAACCCGCAGGAACAACTCACCAAAGAGTATCTGCACGGAGATTTTTCCTGAGCACCCTTTTTTTCAAGAAGAATCATGAGTATAAAAAGAGATTTTTTTAAGAAACATCCCTTTCTGTCTTTTTTAAAGGTGACAATATGTTTTTCATCTCCGGGGAATCTGAGGAAGTTATGGCAAAATCATACAAAATGAACCTGGAGGAGATTGAAACATCTCTCAAACAGGTTCAGAAAAACTGGGAAAAGATTAACGCCAGTCTGATGATGCGGCGCGAGGTTCTTGATGACACTATTATTGGGAACATCCTGGAGGGCTACACCTATGTTGACAGACTCCTGCGCAAGGGTATCAATCCCCTCGACCGCTATGAACTGAATCATTACCTTGAGATGAACCATATAGTCCTCTGCGGCACCGATCCGGAGCGGCGTAAAGACTTTGCCGAACATATCAAATACACCACTGACCGTTTCTACAAAGCCGAGAAATTCAGCATCAGCCACATGCGCAAGTGGGCAGAAAATCATAAAAAAAGCCCAGCCTGGGTGCAGGCTGCAGGTGTCTATATCATGGGGGTAAGCCAGCCTCAGCTCTTTTTTGAAGGCAACCATCGAACCGGGTGCCTGATGATGGGTTACATTCTGGTGAAGAACGGCAAGCCGCCCTTCGTCCTCACGGTAGACAACGCCAAGGCCTACTTCGACCCCTCCACCGTCGCCAAGCAGACCAACAAGGACGTTTACGGCAAGCTCTACAAGCTCCCGAAGATAAAACGGAATTTCGCCGAGTTCCTCAAGGCAAACGCCAACAAAGAACTGGTCAGGAAGAAAAAGAAGTAATACCTGGCGGTGTCAGAAAAGCGACGCCCTGAATTCAGTGAGCCGGGCAGCGCACTGCGGGATATCCTCTGCGGAGAGTTCGAGGGCAAAGGTGCAGCTGCTCATACTGCGGGTACAGCGCGGGTCGTAATATTCCAGCAGAAGGATACGCACCAGGTCGCGAAGATTATGGTCCGCCAGCAGGGAACACATCTGATTGACCTTTTCACAGCCGAGACTCCTCGGCAATAACCGTAGAATTCTTTCCACCTCCACCTGCTGTTCGGGTGTATCCACCAGATAATCTTCCCAATTAATATCAATACTTTTTAAAGTATCTTTTCCCCACCAAAAGGAACTAAAATAATCCTTCTTTAACAACATTCCGTTATGAAAACAAATACTTGACGTGGCCCAACCCCAATCGGTGATTTAAAAAAATTCAAAATAGAGAAGTCTGAATCCAGTCTTGTATTTCTGACTTCTGACTTCTATTTTATTACGAATCATACCCCCGGAATTGGAATGGGGCGTGGGAATCGGGATCAACCTTACCGCCCTGAATACCGAAGGCTCCCTGATCAACTTATACCTCGTCAACGGCCTGTTCAGTGTTATCGGCACGATGTTTGTAAACGCCCTGAAGATGCTGATTGTGCCGCTCGTGCTGTTTTCCCTGGTTTGCGGTTTTTGTGGAATCG
>JALNVI010000021.1 GCA_023231425.1 Desulforhopalus sp.
ATTGTCGCTCTTCCCCGGTCAATGTTACTCGATAACGTGGTGCCATATAGTCCCCTAACTGTTTTTAGGGTATTATAGCAGATTATCGTTTGTGCGAAAGCTTATGTTTTACGCTGTACTAGTAACAAAATACACCTTTTTGCTTTAAAATGAGCACACTTTGTGTCAAGTATCTGTATTTTTTTGTGAAATTGCGATTCAAGCTCTCTTTCTCCCTGCCGATATTCCGCAGACAAAGGTCTGACCTTTAACATCAAGTAGATTCTACCGTTATAAACGAAACAAGACAGGAAGATACGCCAAGAGAAAACTATATAAGGGGACATCGAATAAACAATCTTTCGTCCATCATCTCAATATAAAATTCATGGAATTTACTGCAGGTCAGAAATTCTTCGATCCATCCTCAATGGCAGACCGAAAATATCGTAAAACCTTCATCCAACTCCGCTGTTTTATAGAAAGGGTGGCATCATATTAATTTTACGCGATATCACAAACCTTAGAGCCCTCTTCCGTTTCCCCAGAGCAAATCCCCCTGCATCGACCAACGCAGTATGAATAAAAAGAACCAGCTACAGAAATCTCACAAAAAAAGCCAAATGCTCGCGAGAGCATTTGGCTTTTTTACATATCAAGAGATTATACAGGTAGCTGCAACCGGTCGGTCACAGCCGGAATTTCAGATACCGTCCGCAACAACAGATCCCGGTCCAGCCAGAGGTCTGAAGGTTTTTTTGGAAGAACCACAAAACGGACATTCCCAGTCATCGGGAAGATCTTTAAAAGCCGTGCCCGCAGGAACGTTACCTTTGGCATCGCCCTTGTCCGGATCATACACATAACCACAATTGCTTACCTGGCACTGGGACATGTCTTTTGGATCAGCCATTTACACTCTCCTTGTTGAATTTATCTGGGGGGCTAAACACTATAATTAGTAATGATTCCCACCTATCCTGTCAACTTTAACAGCCCTTTCCCAGGTATAGACTGCTGCGCCTGCGCCTCAAATATGCACGGAATACAAGTTGTTTCAAGGGACCCTTTTCTCCTTCCCATCCAGCCACAGCTCTCCTTTCACACGCTCCTGCTGGATTTTCCCCGCCAGCAAGAGTAAAAGAAAGGCTGGTGCGGACTCTCTCCCGCAATCCTCTAACCTCCACCACAGGTGAACAGATCATGATATCCCTGAAATCTCTTCTCCCCATTGCAGCGGCTCTCACTCTCTGCGGCTGCGCAGCTCATCCCAATTACTCACTCCAGCACAGTACTGATTATCTCATGGGTCATCCTGAATTCACCCACGGGAAAACCATCGACTGCATGGCCACCGCCACCCTGGAGGTAATGCGGGAAGATCTCTCCACCGAAGAATCCGCCGCACGCCGTCGCTCCGAACTGCTCAGCGCTGATCCCCAGTGCGATGCCGCACGCCGCAGCTATTATGCCCTCGGCCGGGCAGGGAAGCTGGAAAAAATCACGCAGAGCGACATCGCCATGCGAATGCACGAACACCTGCTCGAAGACCCGCAACTGACCCGCACCCTCAGCCTGCAGTGCTACCAGGAAGCATGGAAAACCATCCAGAAAGAACACGTCCCCAGCGTCTATATCTCCAATCGCCTTGAAGAGCTGCTTGCTTCTTCCCCCCGCTGTACCCTGGCCAGCACCGCTTATGAAGAATTAAAGGAAAAGGGAAAACTCGCCAGCTTTGAGCAGAGTGAACTCTCCGGGGAATGGCAGCCTGACAAAGGTATCGGCGACTGGGGTCCAGAAGAAGAAATGGACGACTGGAACTTTGATAAAAAAGAGGACGATTCCTGGGGCGAAGACAACTGGTAAATGTGACTGAATATCAACGTTTTTGGTGGTGTTCTCCCGCTTTTTCAAACTTCTTCCAGGGGAGGATGCCATGTAATTATTTAGAATTACACAAGTTATTTTTATATCACTTTTTTATATGATTTAGTTCAGTTATTTCTTGACTCCTCCTCTGAAACTACATAGAATATCATGGTAATGTTATTCTTAGGAGTATTTTCATTCTTCTCGATAACCCTTTATGGACATCCGCAAAGCAGCCCCTGCAGATGTCCACTTCTATAAATTTTGCAGTAACGGGAGTTTTTGTCATGTTGGAATTAAGAAAAGGAAAAGATCTGCTTTCCACTATCGGTGGAATACAAACCTTGCAGCAGGCTCAGGAAGTGTTCGCCAACAAGATTAATCGCGAGAATCTTACCAAGCTGAACACCATCAAAAACGAAGAGGCATTGATTAAAATTGCCAATGCTATCAGTATGTGCAACCCGGACACCGTGCTGATCAACAGTGGTTCCGAAGCTGATCGCAATCGTATTCGTAAATATGCCCTCGCCAAAAAAGAAGAAAAGAAACTGGACAAAGAAGGTCACACAATTCACTTCGACCTTCCTGAAGATCAGGCCCGCCTCGTCAACCAGACCTTTTACATCACCAACGAAGGCGAAAGCCTGAACACCCTGGCCAAAGGAATTTCCCGTGCAGATGCCATGGATTATGTGAAAAAGGAAATGCCCGGCATGATGGAAGGGATGACTCTCATCGTCGGCTTTTACAGCCGTGGTCCGGTGGGCGCTGAAGGAGCTATCCCGGCTATTGAAATGTCATCCTCCGGATATGTTCTTCACTCCGCTGAGATTCTCTACCGCAACTGCTTTGCCGACTTCGATAAAGAAGCGAAACGTGTTGGCTTCTTCTTCACCAACGTTCACTCCGAAGGTGAAAATATCTCTAAAAACGTACCGAAGGCACGTATCTTCATGGATCGCAGCTGGTTCACCACCTATTGCACCTACTGCACCTACGCCGGGAACACCCTGCTGCTGAAAAAAGGAAATCATCGTTTCGCCGTTGACTACTGCACTTATTACAAACGGGAACAACAGCTCTCCGAACACATGTTTATCACCGGCATGACCGGCCCCGGCGGCCGTAAAACCTTCTTCTGTGGTTCTGCACCCTCCGGCTGCGGCAAGACGACGACTGCCATGGTTGGTTCTGACTTTATTGGTGACGACCTCGCTCAGTTATGGATTGACAAGGATGGTGTTCTCCGTGCCATCAATCCGGAAAACGGTATCTTCGGGATTCTTGAGGATGTCAACCGTGAAGGCGATCCCCATCTCATGGACTGCCTGCGTGGTGACGGTACCGAGGTTATCTGGACCAATGTCATGATCAATAATGACACTCCCTACTGGGTAGGTAACGGTGAGAATTGCCCAAACACCGGGTTTAACTTTCAAGGCGAGTGGTACGAAGGGAAAAAGGATGCAGAGGGGAACCCCGTTCCCATGTCCAGCAAAAACTCCCGCTGCACCCTGCTTGCCTCCGCCATTTCCAACCACAACAGCAAACTGGCGGAAGATCCTGCAGGGGTCCCGGTAAAAGTTATCACCTACTCCGGCCGTGATGGTGACACCATGCCGCCGGTACGGGTAGCCCGTAACGCCGATGAAGGCGTGGTTATTGGTGCCTCTGTCGTTTCCAAGGCAACCGCCACCGAAGTTGGCGTTTCAGGGATTCGCCGTCAGCCATGGGCCAACGCACCCTTCATCCCCGGTTCTCTCGCCGGTTATATGAATGCCCAGTTCCAATTCTTCAACTCGAAGAAATTCTCTGACAAGACCCGTCCGATCATTGCCGGTCTCAACTACTTCCTTACCCATGGAAATCGTGGTGGCAGTGGTAACGGGCTGCTTGGAGAGAAAAAAGATGTGAAGGTATGGCTTGGCTGGCTTGACCTCTATGTTCATGGAGATGTGCAGGCACTGGACACCCCCATTGGATACATGCCAAAATATGAAGATCTGAAAAAGCTTTTCGCCGAAATAGATAAAGAGTATCCCCGCGAAATTTATGACATGCAGTTTGCCATCTATGTAGACAAAATCATTGAGCGCATTGATATGCAAAGCGAGGCATACCGTAAGGAGCAGCATATTTCGGTGCATTTCTTCGATCTGCTCGCCGCACAGCGCGCCGGGCTCATAAAGTTGAAAGAAAAATTTGGTTCCATAGTACAGGCAAGAGAATTTGAATAAAGGGACATTGAAGAGCCAGGCTTTCGCCCATATCCTTCGTTACGGTAAAAATTTTATCTTTGATATATATGCGGTAAATTTTTTCCTGAGCCTCGAAGATGAACGAAATATCAGATTCTTCAACTACCTATAATTCTCTGGAAACCCGTTACAGGTCTAATCTCCGCCTGTGACGGGCTTTTTTTGTGCAAAATTCATTGTTCAGAAGAGTCTGGGGAGAGTTGACGAAAGATACGGGTGTTGTACTGTATAAGGATAATTTTTCTTCTTTCAAACTTCACTCCCGACTGATTTGAATCTTTCGCCCGCTGACAACAGTTCTGAAAATGAAGAGATGCTTCTCCGACATTTTCACGATCCCGAGCAACTCAACATTTCTTCCCTCGTCCTCTCTTCCGCCTCTTTGCCCCATCGTGTGGTTATCACCGGTCAACACAACTTTTCCCTTTATCTTCAACACCGCTGGCAGGAGGAGGCCGAGTATCAGCTTGCCGCCTATGAGGAAGAGTCCCGCCACTGGCCGCCGCCGAAACCGGTGAATCTCTCGGTAAATTTCCAACCACTGTTCAGGGCGATGACACCAACACTCATTACAGCCCTTGCCCTTTTTTATCTAAAAAGCGGAGACTGGGACAGCGGGAGTATCTGGTTTACAGCCGGGGCGGGGGATGCGAACAAGATCCTCGACGGTCAATGGTATCGACTGGTGACCGCCCTCACCCTCCACGCAGATGCCCTGCACCTGCTCAGCAATCTCGCCATCGGGGCAATTTTCCTGCACTATTTCTTCGCCATTACCGGCAGCGGTTTCGGGCTCGCCGCCATCCTCTTCACCGGCACGCTGGCCAATCTCTTCAACGTTCTCACCCATGGGGGCAACCACCTTTTTGTCGGCTTTTCCACGGCCCTCTTTGCGGTGGCCGGAATGCTCTGCACCATCGGTTTGAGCCGCCCGAAAGAAGAGGGAGAATCATGGCGGCATCGACTGGTCCGGCTGCTTCTGCCTCTGATGGGCGGACTTTCCCTGCTTGCCATGCTCGGCTCAAGCGGTGAACACACCGACCTCGGCGGCCATCTTTTCGGTCTGCTCACGGGGCTTGCAGTCGGTAACGTTGTTCATCTGCACGGGTTTGACCACTGGCGGCGCAGCGCCTTTCTACAAACCCTTTTCGCCGCAGCCTCACTCTTTACCCTTATCCTCTGCTGGCGAATGGCTTTCTCAATTCGTTGAAGGCCCCGTCCTGACAACGATTATATTGCAATCAAACCGGCAAATCATTACTTTGGAAGCTGTTTCATCAACCATCCACCATAACTTGGAGAATTTACATGTCCAATCAGGATCAGCAACCACCCTGGGGCAAGAAAAAGCCACAGAAACCAGAGGATCTCCTTGCCCAGCTCATTGACTGGCTACAGGATTTCTTCTCCAATGAAAAACAGAGCGGCTCCATCAATACCCCGCCGTCTGAAAACTCGCCGCAATCACCCTTTGCCGCTGTCAGCAGGATGCTCTCTGTGGCACTGGTCTTCGTGGTACTTTATGGCGTCTATGCCTCTTTCTATAAAATAGAACCCGGCAAGGTGGGTGTTGTCCTCCGTCTCGGCGAATATTACAGTACAACCCAGCCTGGTTTGCATTTCAAGATTCCCTACGTAGACCAGCTCACCAAGGTTGACGTAGAGCGGGTGCGCAAAGAGGAATTCGGCTTCGGTGCCCGCGGAGGAAGCGACTACTCAGCCCGCGACGATGATCCCAGCGTGGAAGCCCTCATGATGACTGCGGATAAAAACGTTATCAGCGTGGCGTGGATTGTGCAATACCGGGTCGGCGATCCCTGGGCATGGCTCTTTGTCGTCCAGAATCCCCGCCAGGCGATCCACGACATGTCGGAAAGTGTAACCCGTCGAATTGTAGGGAATATGGATTTTGACTATGTCCTCAGCAACCGTGAACTCCTTGCCGCCAAGGTGAAAAAAGAGCTGCAGGAGATGCTGGACGGACTCTTCCCGAAAGGCCGCAGCGGTATTAATATCGGGACCGTCCAGTTCAAAGATATCAACCCCCCTGAACCGGTAAAACCAGCCTTCAACGAAGTAAACGAGGCAGATCAGGATATGAAACGTCTGGTCAACACAGCCCAGGAGGTTTATAACCGCGAGATTCCCAAAGCCCGTGGTAATGCCAAGAAAATTGTTGAAGAGGCATATGGCTACAAGGCGCAACGCGTGAATGAAGCTACTGGTGAAAGCCAGCGTTTCCGAGACATTCTCCAGGCCTATCAGGTCGCGCCGACAGTCACCCGCCGTCGGATGTATCTCGAATCCATGGAGCAGGTTATGCCAGGTGTGAAACACGTTTATATAATTGATAAAAACCAGCAACAGTCGCCAATTCCACTGCTCAATCTCGGCCAGCCTGTACTGCCGGAGAGCACTAAGGAGAAGCCATGAAAAAGTATGGACCATTGGCCCTCATAGGCCTCATTCTAATCGCCATCGCCGTTCTCTATGATGGCTTCTTTATCCTTGAGGAAGGGCGTCAAGCGGTAATCACTCAATTTGGGGCACCGGTGGGCGATCCAGTCACTGAGGCCGGCTTGCATTTAAAGATTCCGTTCATCCAGAAAACCGAACTTTTTGAGAAGAAAATTCTCATCTGGGACGGAGATCCAAATCAGATTCCAACCAACGATAAAACCTACATCTATCTTGATGTCACTGCCCGCTGGCGCATCTCCGACGCGCTGAAGTTTCTGCAGGCAGTAAACGATGAACAACGGGCACAGTCACTGCTCTCCGACATCATCGATGGTACGGTACGAGACTATGTCAGCAAGAACAACCTGATTGAGATCATCCGCAGTTCGGACTGGTCTATGGACACAATGTCCAGCGGCATCTCCGGGGATGCCCTCGGAATTCAACCTAAACTGGGCCGCGACGAGTTGACCCGGCGAATTCGTAAAGCCGCGTCACAGGAGACAGTGCAGTATGGCATCGAACTGATTGACGTAATGATCAAGAGGGTCAACTACATTGATTCCGTGCGCCAGAAAGTTTACGCCCGGATGATTTCGGAGCGGAAGCGGATTGCCGCTGAAAAGCGTTCCCTCGGGGAAGGAGAAAAAGCAAACATCCTCGGGAAGGTGCAACGGACATTGCAGGAGATCACCTCCAGTGCCAACAAGGACGCAGTGACCATTCGAGGCAAAGCAGACGCCGAAGCATCCACCATCTATGCCAAAGCGTATTCCCTCGACCCGGAATTTTATTCTTTTCAGAAAACCCTTGAGAGTTACAGCAAGATCATAGGGAACAATTCCACACTGATTCTCTCGTCGGATTCAGAACTCTACAGGTATCTGCAGAATGTAACCGGCAAATAAGCCACAAGACCTTTAAGATTTTTTATCCCCTTCATCCAGGCCCCTGCTTGTCCCCGGATAAGCAGGGGCCTGTTCTGGTAAGAATGGAATCCTCCCTTTCTCAGCCAGCAGGTCAGCAAAAGCCGCCACCTGTTCCGCAGTTTCAATTTCCTCCACATCGAGTTTTTCAAAACGGCAGTTACAGGATTTCAACTGCCCCCCGCACCACGGACAGACCTCCACCACACAGCCCAGCAGGTGATCCTCTCCCACCGGCACACCACAGACCGGGCAGTGAGTGTGGGGCATCCCCTTCCACGGATATTCTTTCAGCTTCTCCACTGACGGACAGTTTTCATGAAACTCTTTCTGCGTGCCCCAGCCAAGAAAATACATCACCTCCGCCGGAACCTCCCCGGGGATGTCGACACCGTATTCGCCAATCAACGCGACACTGTCCACCGTCACCGCGTAGAGCCAGCTATGGCCAGTGGTCGTGAGGACAATGAAGTGGACGTCCTGCTTGAAACTGAATTCCGAGACACGGGTTACCGCCTCCTCACAGGCATCGGGCAAAGCTGTGTAGTAGTCGCGCAACAGACGAAGGACAAGTTCATCATTGCCATATTTTTCCACAAGTTCTGCGGCTGACGCCCGGTCTGCCTCCGGGACGGCAAAGGGAAGATATGTCTCTATTTCTTTGATAAGGTTCTCTGTTTCCATGCATGCTCCTTCTCTGATTAACAGCACCCTGCTCTCCTGAAAGCATGGAGCGCAACGGTACCGGCTGTTATTGATATCGATTTTATCATTTTTTCACACTGACCTTTTTTACAGGTGAGTTACTATAACCACTACTGCCCTGCCTGTCGAAAAGTCTTCAGGGAAGACAAATCCCGCGACTCAACAAAAGCGCTATCAATGACTCTGAGAGGAGAGAAGTATTTGAGGTGGCAGGAAGACTTGCAATATTCGCCAACTTCTGGCATGTTGTTGGGCCTGAATATTCCCGTTTGTGGAACATATTTTTCATGCGGAGGGGTGGCCGAGCGGCTGAAGGCGGTGCTCTCGAAAAGCATTGTGCGGGTCAGACCGCACCGCGGGTTCGAATCCCGCCTCCTCCGCCAATGTGAATGTAAGAGAAGTTCAATAAAAAAAACCCCGAAAGCCAGGACGGCTTTCGGGGTTTTTCTTTACCGCCAGTGTCTAATGAAATCTATTGGCATCTAACGGTATGGGGCAGAACAGTTAGACGATTTGCAGAATAAATCAACCACAGCCGGTGCCGGTCCCCAGGCATCCACCGCCATCACAACTCTTTTTGGTTCTTCTCTTCAAGGCCGAAATTCCTTTGCCCGTGTAGACAGCCTCCAGTCCCGCTTCAATAAAACCGGACATGGTAATCGGGGTGATTCCTGCCCGGGTGAAAACCTCTCTGGGGGAAACACCCATGTCGCTCACCATTACCGCACGACAGTCATAGAGCAGCCTTGTCAAAGCCTCCCAGCGTCCCAGACCACCTCCAGGCATGGGTGCCCGACGTTCCTCGATGAGGGTGTAGCCCTTTTCTTCCTTACCATAGATGAGGAATTTCGTTGTTTCTCCCAGATGCTGATTAACAAGCATTCCTTCCAGGCTGGCCACGGCAACATAGGGCCTCACTTTTTGAGGAGCAGCAGGCATGCTGGCACACGTCTTGAGGCATCCAGCCATTTCACCTGACTTATCTTTCCCCAGCAGTCCAACAGCGTCCGCGCGACATCGTCTGCAATGACGCATCTGTGGCAGATGTTTTTCGCAGCTGTTTCTCAGCGTATCCATCATCGCCTTATCCGGCTCCACCAAATCAGCAAAAGGCGTATCTGCACTGGGCAGCAGGGCCATGCAATTAAAGAGATCCACTCCCATTGAGGCCATGACCCGCGCCGTCTCCTCAGCATGATGCTCATTGACTCCGGGGACAGTGATAAAATTAATTTTGACGGTCACGCCCTTTGATTTCAATTTCTCAATGGCCGCAAACTGGCGGGCCATGAGAAGTTCAGCCGCCTGGCGATGGCGATAGAGGATGTTGCCATCCCTCACATAGCTGTAGATATTTTTGGTGATCTCGGGATCAACACCATTCATCGTCACCGTAACGTGGGATACACCGATATCAGCGACCTCGTCTACATAAGGCGCCAGAGCCAGGCCATTCGTGGAAAGACAGAGGATGAGCTCTGGATAATTCTGACGCAGGAGGTGCATGGTTTGCAGAGTCTCACTGGCATTGGCAAAGGGGTCCCCGGGGCCAGCAATACCTGCCACAGTGATACGGGGTTCGGCAGTCAGCACTTTGTCCATATAGACCAGAGCCTGTTCCGGCGTTAAAACAGTAGAGGTAACTCCAGGTCGTGACTCGTTGACACAGTCATATTTTCGGTTGCAATAATTACATTTGATATTGCATTTCGGAGCTACCGGCAAATGAACCCGGCCGAATTTACCTTGAACCCCCGCATTGAAACAAGGGTGACGGGAGAGGTCCGGGGATGCGGTTAACAAGGTTTCCATAATATGCTCCATTATAATTTTTAACGTTTACCTTCTTGAAGATGAGGTCATTTGTAATAAAAATCGTATGCAGAAAGACCTGAGGGAAAAAGCCTTCTCCCTGAGCCATCACATATACGAATAACCGACCGGTGAATCGCTCTGTTTTTTGGCAATACAGGCATTAACCACCAAATCGAAAAGCTGTTGAGCCCCCCGGTAACCAATGTGGAGAATACGTTGTCCTCCCATGCGGTCATGGATAGGGAAACCCACCCGAATAATGGGGATAGAAAGCTTTTGCGCCAGAGGATATCCCTTGGAATGCCCCACCAGAAGATCAGGGGCAAGCTCTTCCGCCATCTCACTGATCTCATAGAAATCCATTCCTTCATGCACCTGGGGCTGCTCAGGCAACACATCAGCGGTTACCTGCTGAATCATCTCGGCCAGCTTGCCGCTTTTGCCACCCGAGGCACAGAGGACGGGCATAACACCAATCTCAGCCAGGAAGGCAGTCAGGCCAACCACGAGATCTTCCTCGCCATAGACAATAGCTTTTTTCCCGTAGATATATTTGTGGCTGTCCACATAAGCATCCACCAGACGCCCCCGTTCTGCCTGATGCTTTTCAGGGATGGGCAAACCACTCAACCGACTCAGGCAGTCAAAAAAATTATCGGTTGCACTGATCCCCATGGGTATTGGCATTCTGGTATTTTCCACACCAAACTTTTCAGCCAGCAGGACACCACTGCTGTCTTTGCCCATGGTGTGACCAAATTCAATACTCCCCACACTGTTGTTCATGGCAGCAATGGCTGAAATTGGTGTGCCCCCAGGCTGTATCTTCTCATAAACCTCGGCAGCTGCGCCGTCCATGGTATCTGAGATATCCGGCAGGATCGTCGCTTTCAGAGGAAAATCAGCTGCAATTTCCTTGAGATAGCGAATATCTGCCGGAGAGACAAAACCTGGCAGGATGTTTATTACCCCACTGCCCATATCCTGCTCTCCATCTCTTCCGGCCAGAGCCTTAACAACAGAAGTGACGGCATTATGAAAACCTTCCATGTGGGTTCCGCTGTAGCTTGGTGTACTCACATGAATCATGATCGGTTTTTCCCCCTGCACCTCTTTGTCGTATTCGCAAAGCAGTGACTTCACGTCATCCCCAATGGTCTCGGTAAGACAGGTGGTGGCAATACCGATAAGCTGCGGCCGATATTTTTGGGTCACATTCATCAGACCCAGCTTGAGATTCGCACCACCACCGTAGATTGCATGTTTTTCAGACAGAGATGAGGAGGCGATGTCAATGGGCTCGTTGTAATGACTGATGATATAGCGCCGCATGTATGTGGCACAGCCCTGAGATCCATGCAGATAGGGAACCGCACCCTCAATTCCCTTGAATGCAAGAGACGCGCCCAATGGGGTACAAAGCTTACAGGCGTTAGTGGTAGAGATATAATTGGGAGGATTTTTTGACATGATTTCTCTCACTCGTTGGGGTTGGCAATCGTAATATTGGACTTTTTCCCTCGGCTGGCACCATTTTGGTACGTGAATCGCCACACCGGACTCATGACTGAGGAATAGACTTCTTGAGCAAAATTGAGCATGCCCGAGAATCCCGCCAGGATCTCCTTGCGTTCGTGGTTATGATCGCAAAATCCAACCCCCAGTTTATAGGCAATGGGCCGTTCTTTCACACCGCCAACAAAGAGGTCGACCTTTTGTTCCTCGAGGAAACTGGTAAGTTCCAGAGGATTGGCATCATCAACGATAATAGTGCCGGGATCGGTGATCTCAGCAAGCTCCCGATACTCCTGTTCAGTACCGGTCTGGCTGCCAACCATCACCACGTTCATACCAATCAGCCGTAAAGTCTTGACCAGAGAGAACGCCTTAAAGGAACCTCCCACGTAGATAGCTGCTTTCTTCCCCTGCAATGCCTTTTTGTAAAAAGCCAGTTTGGGGAGCAGTTTCTCCAGCTCTTCTTTCACCAGCTGCCTGGTCTTTTCCATGATCTCCGGATTTTTGAAATGTTCGGCCACGTCATAAAGAGCCTGTGCCATATCTTCAATTCCGAAATAGGAGACATGAAAGAAAGGAACTCCATATTTATCTTCCATGATCTGCGCCAATTCCATAGTTGCCCCCGAGCACTGCACAACGTTCAGGGCTGCACCGTGGCACCGCTGGAGATCAGCCACTCGCCCGTCTCCAGTAATATTGGCCACAACCTCCACTCCCATACGCTCAAAGTATTCACGGATTAACCAGATCTCTCCAGCGAGGTTGAAATCCCCCAGGATATTAATGGAATAGGGGGAAATACCTGTCGTATCTCCAGTACCAATGAGCTGGTCCATGGCATTGCAGGCAGCGGTATATCCGGCCCGCTTATTACCCATGAAGCCCTCAGACTTGACTGGAATCACCGGGATATTTGTTTTACTTGAAACCTCTCTGCACACCGCATCCACATCATCGCCAATGATACCCACGATGCATGTGGAGTAGACAAAAGCAGCCTTGGGACTATGTCGTTCAATGAGTTCATACAGGGCCCGTTTCAATTTCTTTTCGCCGCCGAAAATAACATCCAGCTCCTGCAGATCCGTTGAAAAAGAGAGACGATGCAGCTCCGGCCCCGAAGACAGTGCCCCGCGGATATCCCAGGTATATACGGCACAGCCGATAGGCCCATGTACAAGGTGTATTGCATCGGCGATGGGATAGAGGACAACCCGTGAGCCACAAAACACACAGGCGCGCTGGCTTACCGCCCCCGCCAGAGAATCCTGGTCACAGGACAAAGCAAAAGGCTCTTTTCCAGTGCGATAAATTTGTTTTTCTCGGTCTTTCAATAATTCCATGCTCACTCCTCCTTGTTGGTTTAACAAAGACGATTGCAACCATCGTGCCTGAAATAATTTATCTATTTTTTACCTATTATTCCAAATAGATAGATGGGAAAAAGAAATTAGAAATTACAAAAATGAATGGGAATGGATGCGACAGGAAGTGTCGTGAAGTTTACATAATTGAAGCAATCACTCTCTTTTGTCATGAAGGGAGAAGGAACCGGTAGCCTCTTTTTCCATGTATGGAGAGGGTTTATTGATCTTTTCACAGATTATGGTGGTGGCTGTCTGGCCGGGAAAACGCAGAGCAGTCAGGCGACTCAGGGCAGTACCGGGCGTTGATTGCAGGCATTGAAGAGAGTGCTGAGGGGGGGGGCATTGGGGAGTGTTAAGGCGCAAAGCACCCTTGGAAAATCGAAGAGAAATGAATACTGATACGAGTAGAAAAGTGACGGATATGCAGACAGGCAACGGAGCTATTACCAAGGCCGCCAGGAGCCTGCCGAAGAATTGATCCTTCCCCGACAGACCCCTGGCAGAAACCTTTGTTTTGTGGACACCGGCTGTAAACGGAAGAAGGCTCTTCAACGTCCCATTATGGGCACCCCTATGTCACTCCTGTCAACTGATATGAGGCATCAAACTCCACTTGATAAACCATGGATCACCGTCACTCCGTTGATCCAGGCAGACAATACCGGCGTTCTGAAATTTAAAAACAGTAAGATCAGTTGAACCGGCCACCAGATAAGAGGTCAATTTTTCCATGAAAGGCAGATGCCCCACGTACATACTGTTGTCCGTACGGGTCAAAGTTGCGGCAAATGCCTTCACATCATCCAGGGGTTTGATCCCTGCTATTTGCTGGATATCTTTGTCAGCCTGCAACGCGGCAGAGAAAAGCTCAGCGGTTTGGGCTGCTCTTTTTTTCTCGCTGTGAAAAATAGTCCCCACCGGCACCTGATACCCTTTTGCTGCCTGAGCAATTACTTTCACCCCATTGATGCCGGTTTTCGTCAGACCCTGTTCCGGATCCTGATCTTTACTGGCAGACAGACCATGTTGAACGAGGTAAAGCGCCATGATTCCTCCTGAAAAAGAATGTATCGTCTGTAATCCCAATCAATTCCTGAGACACACTCAAAATGAGTTTCCCATACCGTTCTCAGTTCGTCTGAGCAGATTGTCAGAAACGAGAGACTGGGAACAGTTGAGCCAGCATTAAAATAATACGTGGAAGTAAAAATGAAAAGTCCAGGAGTGTGTCAGAGAATTGCTATTTTGGTTCAGTTCAAGGCATTGGCAAGAAATTAAGCGGAGCCATATAGTTAATATTTCGAGCATTAATTTTTCGCCAATAACACAGAAATGGGACAAAAGAGATTTCTCCGACAGGCTCCTATGAGGATTTTTGCTTCTTTCACTCTTTTTTCAGAAAATAATTTGGGGCTGTCGCGGCGCACCCGGTTCTAAGAGAGATCCCGGTTTACAACAACAAAGGTGATTACGCTCTCACACCCAATCACCTTTGCCCATAACCAGGGTCCCTTATGCCCACCAGATTGATCGCTTGGCCGGATTCCCGTTTTTTTCAAAAACATCACCGGACGCCTTCAAAACGGCATCAAGCTCTTCTATGGTAAAGTCATAGCCGTCAGCTGCGGCAAGGACGATAAATTCTTCTCTGGTGGCCGGGACATCATATTTGGCGCGCAAATGTTTGTCCTCGCCACCTGCAATCAAGAGTGCTTCAACTTTTTCTTTAGACATTCGTATCTCCTTACGTTGCAAAATCTTTTTTTGATAAAAATTCAATACGGACATTTTCTTTATCTGCCTGACTTAACTTATAATATTTGCCTCTATTGAAGACCATGCCGCGTTCCTTCGCCTGCTGTTGCAACAGGGAAAAGACAACCTCCAGTTCATCCTCCGCAGCCTCTTCATTGACATGGATCAAGACCTCCTGCTGTGCATCAACAAACTGGAGCAGGAAACCGTTGTGTTCCAGAAAAACCAGATCGTCATAGGCATAAGAGATTCCCATTCCCGCAGATTCAACAATCTCCTTTACAATACCCAATGGTCTGAGTGTCATTTAATTTTCCCTCCTGTTGTTTTGTACACCAGCTTTTGCATCCTCACTGCCAGATGAAGCATACCTGGAATTTGTTCCCTGGAAGGAGGGACGATATTATAGGTATCCACGTCACATATTTCCTGGTAACGATCGAGATCAAGGAGAGCGTCTTTCAAGTCCCCCATGGCGCCAGGGAAAGCCTCTTCCATGGATTCCACAAGGTCTCCCATGGTATGATTATAAGGCAGGGCTCCACGCTGCATAAGAGCAGCCATTACAAATTTTTCAATGGCCATGGCAACAACATTATAAAGAATCTCCGGGGTAAAGGCCTTTCTATGCTTCGCCTCTGCACCAAGACCTGTTCGTAAATAAGCATCCCCATCGTGAAGGAACTCCTCCCACCCATCAATGGGTGGAACCTTCTTGATATCACCAAATCCTACCAGGGAAGAAACTGTGTGAATATCTGCTGGAAGCATAATCTTTACCCCTCTCTTGTATTACGAATTGATCAACGTTTACACAGACAAACAAGGTTAGTATTCTTCCAGAACTGCTTATTATAAAATTTAAGGCCAGCCACATTCGACCGGTCGGCAAGAAGCTGGAAACGCACTATCTTCATCTCTCTGGCCCAATTTTCCAAGGCCTTCAGTAGATCTGTACCAATACCCCTGCCCCGCCACTGTTCATCGACCACCACATCTTCAACCAGCAGTGAAAAAGCACCCTCTGCCGTAGAAACCATGGACTGGCCGGAGCACATGCCGATCACCCGACTCTCCACTTCGGCAACCAGGAGAACCGCACCAGCATGGTCAAGCATTATCTCCAGCCCCCGGCGCTGACGGACTGCATCAAAGTCAAAATCCTCTTCAATCGAAAAGAGCTGCTTCAACAATCCCGTCAAAGCGTCAAGATCGGCACTCTCAGCCCGACGAATATGAATACTTTCAGAAGACACTCTGCTCCTTGACACTTAAGGTTCGAATGGAACTGATTGAGCCCGGTTATAAGAACTGTTGTTGATTACCGGCTTTTTTGAACACATCCCCAGGAACAGACAAAACCTCAGGAAATCAGATACTCAGCCGCAGGTTCGCCATCTTCGAGGCCATCAAGGATGGCATCAATGGCATCCTCACTGTCGACGCCCTTAAACCACCAGTTTTCCGGCTGGATAACCATTATGGGACCTCTGTCGCACTGTTTAAGGCAGGTGGTCGCGGTCACGATACAGTCCAGACCTCGATCCAACGCCTCCTCTTCGATATATTGCAGAAAACCCTCGGTAGCTTTATGACAAATGCCCTTCTTATCCCCAGCCACTCGAAACGATTGACAGACAAGAATCATTCTCTCTGGGATAGCCATTGTTCTTCTCCTCTCATATTGTGACAGCTCACCAGGGATCTGATCCCCGAGAAACCATTCGTCTATATTTTACATTTCTTTTTTTTCTTACCGCCACCGTAGAGCACATCAACCAGCCCCTCTATATTCTCTTCGGTGAGGACAACTTTAATCCCAAGCTCAGCAAATTCCTTACGGGGAGCATCTCCGGCATGGGTCGCCAGCAAAGCAAAACAGTCATGGAGACAATCCTCGGCCAGAGACTGCCACCGCTCAGAACCGCCACCGCCCCCTGGAGTCTGGCGAGCTTTTAACAGACAAACCAGCCCGTCAGCCCTCGGGCCGTAAATCAAGACCTGCGTTGCCTGTCCAAGGTGCATGTCAACATCCATGCCATTGGTACTGACCACCGCCAGGTTGGGTCGCTCCGGGCTCGGTTCAGGCATGATCATCTCAGCACTGGAACCGGGAGTTCCCGGAGGCAAAATTTCAGAGACGGGAAGGTACACGGTTGCGGGTATATATTTCGAAGCCTCAGCAGATATTTTTTGCAGATCAAGGGTGTCCTCTCCACTGATCTCCATGGCCGCAGCACCAAGGCCAGCCATCTTTTCGGCAATGACGAGAACCTCAGCATCGTTCACCCCCGCAACCAGGTGGGTACGAATCACAACTCTGATACCTGCAGCCTGAAGGGCCTGGACAGCCTCGGCCTGCTCACGGATGAGGACTTCCGCAACCTTGCTCAGGGGAATCGTCTTTTTCCCCGGTCGAATCCAGGAATACAACTCCTTTACCGTCTCAACCGTCACCGTATCTACCAGCAAACGCACTGTTTTCACTCCAAGGCGGGCCAGGTCTGGAGCAACCTCACCCCCCCCCAGACCGAGAGAAGTGAGGCTGAGTTCTGCTTTTTGAATTTCCGGCTGGAGAAGCGCCAGACAGTCAAGTGTTGTCGAAATTGAAGCCAGGACATCCCCTGGACCGTAAAGTTCAATGCTTCGAACCGTTTTTCCACCTTTGCGCAAGGCCTGTACCCAGGCCACGGCCTCGGCCGGGATCAGGGCTGTCGCTGCTTTTTCATCCCCACCTCTGACCAATCGGTGATTGGCCAGAGGTGCAATGGGAAGTTTGACATCCAGTATCATTAAATGGTTAAACATTCCATCCCCCATGGCAGTCATCCTTACAGAACCAGTTCAAACGTCTCTTCAGAAGAATCACGATCTTTACGATCCAGGAGAACACCAAGAATCCTCTCCAGCATGCGCAGTCCACCTTTGTAGCCTACGGTGGGGAAATATTGATGCCCCTGACGATCAAGAATTGGAAAGCCCCAGCGTACAAAAGGAATATCCTCATCTCTGGCAATATACTTGCCATAGGAATTACACAGCAGCAGGTCTACCGGCTCATTTTTTATCCATTGATGGAGGAGGAAAAGGTCTCCTTTAGCCTTGACATTAACCTCACAGCCCATGCCACTGGTGATCTCCCTGATCCGTTTTTCAAACTTTTTGCCCGGTGTACCGGTAACGATATGAACCGGACACATATCAATGGAAACCAAAAACTCGGTCATGGCGATGAGTTGATCCGGATCTCCGGCCAGAGCCACTTTCTTTTTATAAAAATACTGATGCATATCAGAAATCAAATCCACCAGCTGCCCACGTTCCACGGAGACTTCATCCGGGACAGTGACCCCTGCAACGGTACGCAGAGCATCAATAAAACGATCTGTAGCTTTGAGCCCGAAGGGCATATCCAGAACACTGCAGGGCACTTTGTGTTTCTTATCCAGGAGCCGGGCCGCATCGGCAGAGCACCATTCCCCCAGAGCCAGAGTCCCGATAGAATCGCCAGTGGACAGGAGCTCCGCTATTGTGGTTCCCCCATCCGGAAACATCTTATACTCGCCTGAGAGTGGGCCATTGAGCACCCCTGATGTATCCGGGAAAAGAATGATTTTCACCCCGACCATCTTCGCCAGGCGTTTGATCTCTTCCATATCCGATGGTTCAACCCAGCCGGGAATAATGTTGATCTTGCCGTTTTTCTTCCCCGTAGGCTCCGCCATATCAGCCATGGCCGTGACCATGTTGGAAAAACCGGTGACGTGAGAACCCGCGTAGCTCGGAGTCGAGGCACTTATCAAATACTTGCCTTTAGGAATCAGACCATCTCTTTCCGCCTTTTTCTTAATCTGCGGTAAGTCATCACCAATAGTCTCCGACAGGCAGGTGGTGTGGATAGCGATAATATCCGGGTTATAGACCGAAAATATATTGTTGATAGCCTGGAGCATATTGGACTGGCCACCAAACACCGAGGCTCCTTCAGTAAACGAACTGGTGGATGCAGAAACAGGTTCCTTATAATGCCGGGTCAGGGCACTGCGATGATAGGCACAGCAACCTTGCGATCCATGACTGTGAGGAAGGCAGCCGTGGATCCCGAGGGACGCATACATGGCGCCAATGGGCTGACAGGTCTTGGCCGGATTAATGGTCAAAGCCTTGCGCTCCATTACTTCTTTGGGTGTATGTCTTAATAGCATTTTGATGAACCTCACTTGTAGAGAGAGTTACCCTGAAGGCCGAAGATGGAAAGAATGATGTTTCTTTCAATCTCAACATCTTCTGCCTTCAATCTTATTTTATTCCCAGCCATAGGTGGCGGACAACTGCGGATTTTTCTGCCAGGGCGCCTGCATGTAACTCCAGACCCTGGAACCGACCAGGCGGTCAATCTCATTGTAAAAATTGACGGCACCCTTGAATCCGGCGTAAGGTCCGCCTGAATCGTAGCTGTGCAGCTGTTTCATTGGCACTCCAAGCTTCTGGATAGAGAACTTCTCCTTAATACCGGCACAAAAAATATCCGGCTTCATGATTTCTACAAGTTTCTCGGCCTCATACTGATTGAGGTCATCAATAATAAGAGTGCCTTTATCCATGTCATGAGCGAGGCCATCGTAGTGCTTAAACTTGTAACCGGCCTCTTCCAGCGCTTCCAGCTCTGCGGAGCTTTTCCGCGGGTTGTAACGGGTCTCGTCCTTCTCTATCTCAAGCTGTTCGATATTCCGACTGTCGGCATCAAGCTTGAGACCTGGGATAACCTGACGTCCCTCATAATCATCACGATGCCCAAACTCGTAGCCTGCCGAGATGGTCTTCATGCCCATCTCAGCAAAGAGTTCCTGATAATGGTGTGCCCGGGAACCACCAACAAACATCATGGCAGTCTTCCCTTCGGTTCTGGAACGAACATCTGCTTGAACCACGTCAACTGCCGGCATCTCTTCGGCAATGACAGCTTCCACCTTGTCAATAAGCTCCTGGTCACCAAAATATTTGGAGATCTTACGCAAAGACTTTGCAGTGGCCTTTGCACCGATAAAATTAATCTTGATCCACGGAATCCCGAATTTGGTCTCCAGCATATCCGCGACATAGTTGATAGAACGATGGCACATGACGAGGTTTAAGTCGGCAGTGTGGGCTGAAGCAAACTGATCATAGGTCGAGTTGCCGGAAAAAGTAGCAATACAGTTGATGCCGCATTTTTTGAAAATCCGATCAATCTCAAAACCGTCACCGCCGATATTATATTCGCCCAACAGGTTAATTTTATACTTGCCCGGTTTTTCCTCATCATTTTGCCCCATCACATGCTTAAAGATCTGGTTGTTGGCAATATGATGCCCGGCAGACTGGCTCACACCCTTGTAACCTTCACAGGAAAAGGCAAAGACATTACAATCCCCAAACTTTTTCTTCATGTTGGCTGTCACAGTATGAATATCATCACCAATCAACCCCACAGGGCAGGTAGCAAAGACCCCGATTGACTTGGGATGCAAGAGGTCATACGCCTCCTGAATAGCGGCCTCCAACTTCTTTTCACCACCAAAGATGATGTCCTGCTCCTGCATGTCAGTGGTGAAGCAGTAGTTCATATAGTTGGCACCATCTGGACCGGGAGAAGTCTGATTCCGCCGAGTCAGCCAGGCGTAAAAGCTGCAACCGACCGGACCATGCACCAGGTTAACGATATCCCGGGTAGGTCCCATGATAACGCCTTTGCAACCGGCATAGGTACAGCCGCGCATTGTGATGATACCAGGGGTGGTACGAACATTAGCCGTAATCTCAGGCGTCTCATTCTCCAACGCCTCGTTAATCATTATTTGTTTGGCACGCTTACGGGCCACCTTGGGCGGATATTTCTTCAACAATTCCGCTTTAATATCGGCAGGTTCCCACTGAACCGTTTTGTTCTTACTTTTTGTTACCATTCCCGCACTCCTTATAAATAAGATTTCTCAGACATTTTTGTAATACTTAAGGCCTGAGAAATCAGATGATGGCCTGTTCTCCAGCCTCACCAGTCCTTACCCGTACTGCATCTCCCAGTGGCACAACAAAAATTTTACCATCTCCTGGCATGCCAGTCTGATTTGTCTCGATAATCGTTTCCACGACATCATCCACCAAACTGTCTTCCACTACGACCGTGAGTAAACGTTTAGGGTAAAGTTTCCCTTTTTCTCCCAGAAGGGAAGCTGCTTCCTCGTGGCCCTGCTGCACTCCTTCCAGAATCTCGGGATTTACAAACCCCTTTCCCCTCCCCTGGGCCTCATGGACAAAGAAAGCATCTATTCCACAATCGGTGAGAGCCTGCTTGGTCTGGTTCATCATATTTATACGCACAACGGCGATAACCTCTTTCATGCAGGAACCTCCTCGGAGGCTTCTGAGGTCTCCTCTGCCGAGGTCTCCTTAACCCCGGAACTGATAGTGTAGGATTCATCCACCTCGGTGACAAAAATTTTACCATCGCCAAAGGCTCCCTTACCTGTGCTGCGGGCGGTATTCATGATGGTATCGATAACAAATTGCTTGTCATGCTCCTGCACAACACTCATCAACATGACCTTGGGAAGCTCATCATAGGTGATATCACCTATCTTGATGCCACGCTGTTTACCGCGGCCGGCAACTGCATATTTAGTAACAGAAGGAAAACCTGCATCCATGAGAGCCGCCAGGACAGCATCTGCTTTTTCGGGTCGAATAATTGAGCGAATCATTATCATCATAGTTATATCTCCAGTTTGACAGGCACGGCAGTCTTACCTGAACAGTATATTTTTTAGTATTATAAGGACTTTTATATTGCTTATGCTGCCTGCATCAAACCGTATTCCATCAGCAGCTCTTCCAGCACCTCAATCTCCATCGGCGTCGGGATAACAAAATCCGTGTTTGAATCAATTGCCCTGGCCAGCTCTCGATAAACATCAGCCTGCGGAAGCTCAGGATTCCATTCGATAACGGTCTTACGATTAATCTCTGCCCGCTGCACATCGTTGTGACGAGGGACAAAGTGGATCATTTTGGTTCCAAGCTTGGCGGCAAACTTCTCAATCATTTCTGCTTCATTATCGACGGCTCGAGAGTTACAGATCAGGCCACCCAGTCGAACAGTTCCCGACTGGGCAAACTTCACGATACCCTTGCTGATATTATTAGCCGCATACATGGCCATCATCTCACCGGAAACAACGATGTAAATCTCTTCGGCCTTCCCATCGCGGATCGGCATGGCAAATCCACCACAGACCACGTCGCCAAGGACATCGTAAAAGGCATAATCAAGGCCTTCACTTTCCTCATAAGCACCAAGAGATTCCAACATGTTAATAGAAGTAATAATCCCGCGTCCCGCACAGCCAACTCCGGGCTCAGGACCACCAGACTCGACACACCAGGTTCCACCGTACCCCAATTTACGGATATCCTCGAGTTCAACATCCTCTCCCTCTTCACGGAGGGTATCAAGAACCGACTTCTGAGCCAGACCGCCCAAAAGTAAACGGGTGGAGTCTGCTTTGGGGTCACAGCCGACCACCATGATTTTGCGGCCCAATTCAACCAGCCCTGCCACTGTATTCTGAGTAGTCGTGGACTTGCCGATACCGCCTTTTCCGTAGATAGCTACTTTTCTCATTTTTTTCATGGCTCAAGCTCCTCTGTAAATTTGCCGGCTGTTCTCTTATCTTACCTCAGCCTTTTTCTGTGCTTCAGGATCACCCCCTATCAGGCAACCCTTAGCGTCCTTGTGACAGGGAAAGCTATTACAAAGCGCATGCCAGATAATAATATTTTTATTATTCCCTTAGATAACAGCTGGTTAGAGGACAACAAGCAAGACATCAGGGGCACGACAAGGCTGGAGGGACTTTGTACAATTGTTTACATTTTGGAAGATGTTCAGCAAAAAGGTGAACTTTGTCTCAGATCAGACAAACAGAAAAAAGAAAGAAATAGAGAGGGGGAGAAAGAAAAAAGAAGCGACTGGCCATATTCTTGCTTTCCACATTGGCAGTGGCAGCAAAAAGGAGTGTTCATTCTCTAAGAGAAACGAACCATCGTTGAATCTGAGATGAACCCGCAAAAGAGCCTGCTGACAGAGAACCCATCCCATAATTTTGAGAGGTAATTCACCATGCTTCAACCATCCCTTCCTTATAATCAGCTCAAATTTTCCCTGCAGATGTTTCACCGCCCGCTCAATGAACTTGAAAAGAGTGAATATGAGGCGGTCAAGACCCGGGCTGAGGCAGAATGCACTCTGGAACGTAAAATCCTGACCAGCGCAGAGGGCATGAAGATGAAAGTAGCACAAGAATCAATTGAAGAGGCCATTGCAGCCATTGCAAACCGCTATGAATCGCCGGAAGCCTTTCAAAACGACCTGCGTGCAAATAACATGGACCCGGCAGCCATGGCCAGCGGCCTTGAGGTTGAGTTGACGGTCAAAGCCACCCTCAAGAAGGTGGCAGGCCGGACAGAGGACCCCGATGAGGCGGAGGTTACAGAGATTTTTGAGGCAGGAGATCAGAAAAAACGCGAGCAACGCCAGTTGCACCATATTCTCATTACAATCAATGACCAGTTCCCGGAAAATCGTCGTGAGAGCGCCCTGGCTCGAATTACCAGGGTACACGAAAAAGTGCTGGCCCCTGGGAGTAATTTTGGCGAATTGGCACAACGTTATTCGGAATGTCCATCCGCCGTACAGGGGGGTAATATTGGTTCCGTGGCTCGGGGCTCTCTTCCTCCCAACCTTGAAGAGACTCTCTTTGCCTTGGAAAGAGGAGAAATAAGCAACGTGGTTGAATCAACCATGGGATTCCACATCCTGCTCTGTGAAGAAATAATCGAGGCCGGCACACTGTCGCCTGAAGAGACAAAAGCCAAAATCAGAAAAGTTCTCCACACCCAAAACAAGAAAAAGACGGTGCAGATGTGGCTCGCCACAATTTAAAAAAAATAACAAAAACGTAGATACAAAAGCATGTTATGTGACATATTTGAAACACTTTTCAAAAGAAAGGCACCACCCCGGGGCTTCTCAGCATGGTCCATTTTTTGCATATCCTTTTTTTAAAACCCAGTGCCAGGAGAAAGACCTCCGAATTTTCTGCACGGTCCGCATACAAGAGGAATATATGGAGAATATGGATAACGAAACCCTGACAAGCCTGAAGCCATCAACAACAAACCACTTGAAAACACTGAAGATTGACGCCCTGTCGGAAATCTGTAAACTTATCGGGCGGGCTGTGCATCTTGATACAACTCTGAGCAGAGTTCTCAAAGTATTGCACGACATCCTGCAGATGGAACGGGCAACCCTTGTCCTTCTTGATCAAGACAAAAAACGATTAGTGATCAAGGCCTCCTACGGGCTGAGTGTCTCAGAAGAACAACGCGGTATATATGGACTCTCCGAAGGAATCTGCGGCCAGATTTTTCAATCCGGCTCTCCCTGTGTGGTACCTGATATTCACAATGAGCCACTGTTTCTGAACCGCACAGGGGCGAGAACACAAGTCAAAAAAAATGACCTCTCTTTTCTCGGAGTTCCGGTAAAAGTTGAAGGCTCCCCTGTGGGAGTCCTTACAGTTGATCATCTTTTCGGGCCCGAAGTCTCTCCTGAGGAAGATCTGAGTTTTCTTGAAATTGTGGCCACTCTTATCAGCCAGTTCCTGATACTCCACCATGCTATCTCCAAAAAAGAAGAGAAGCTGGTTGAAGAGAACAAATCCCTGAAGGCAGAAATGCACAGTCGTTTTAATCGCCATTATATCATTGGCAATTCAGCAATCATGCAGGAGGTCTACTCGACCATCGAAAAAGTTGCCCCCAGCCGGGCCACTGTTCTCCTCCTCGGCGAATCCGGGACCGGAAAAGAACTTGTCGCCCGAGCCATCCATGAAGCCAGCAGAAGAAAGAATAAACCTTTTATCAAGGTCAATTGTGCTGCCCTTCCGGAAAACCTGCTGGAAAGCGAACTTTTAGGGCATGACAAAGGGGCGTTCACCGGTGCGAATACAGCAAAACCAGGTCGATTTGAGATGGCAGACGGTGGCACTATCTTTCTGGATGAAATCGGGGAGCTCCCTCTTCTCCTCCAGTCAAAATTGCTTCGAGTGCTCCAGGAACAACAGTTTGAACGAATTGGTGGCACTCGCACCCTTACCGTAGACGTCCGGGTCATTGCCGCCACAAATGTCAATTTGCAGGCCAACGTCGATAAGGGACTTTTCCGCAGCGATCTCTATTATAGACTGAATGTCGTCCCCCTGGAACTTCCTGCACTCCGCGAGAAGCGGGAGGATATCCCGCAGCTCATCGACCACTTTCTTCGCTCAAGTAATGAACGAAATGATAAAGAGCTGATGATGGCAACCACAGCACTGGATTTTCTCACTGCCTATGACTGGCCTGGCAATGTCCGCGAACTGCAAAACCTGATTGAGAGAATAGTGATCCTGGCCGACGATGACATTATTCGCATCGGAGACCTGAAAAATCACATGAATAAACTTTCAATCCATGTGAATAAACTTCCTGTACCAGCCAGGGCCGCGGTGCATGAAGCTGTCCCGGAACCTCCACCGCCGCCCAAAGCCCCTCCCAGTCGCAGCTCCCTGCAGGATCTGGAACGGCAGGAAATCGAAGCTTCGCTGCGCCGCAATGGCTGGGTCCAGGCCCGGGCGGCCCGGGAACTCGGTCTCACCCAGCGCCAGATAGGATACCGGATCAAAAAACTCAAGCTCACCAAACCTCCATTTGCCCTTGACGAGAACTGATGGAGCCAGCCCGGGATCCCTGCCATCCATTACAGAAGTGATCATGAGCTGATCATATTGATCAGCTCATGATCACTTCTGCCCGGCTGCAATGACGTTAAGGACAGGTCGCCAGCTCTCTGATTTCCTGATCATCGAGGGAACGTTTCTCCTCAACAGCCAGAGAACGTATTCGACGCATCAGGCGGGTAAGGCCAGACTCATCCGGCAGGGGAAGTCCAAGGCGGGCAAGGGTGGCAACAATACTGCGTCGTCCGGCTTTACTCCCTATCAACAAGTTTCTACTGGCACCGACAAGCCGGGGATCAAAAGGTTCGTAGGTGGCGGGATCGGCCAGAAGTCCCTGCAGGTGAATACCGGTATCACAGGAAAAGAGATTTTCCCCGATAATGGGACAGGATGGCGAAATCTCATGACCGCTCTCCTCCGCCACCATCCTGCTCAGTTCGGGCAGACCGTTCAGGTCATAGGATTCTCTGTTCTTCTGCAGGGTCAGAAAGGCAAGGACTTCCTCCAGACGACTGTTTCCAGCCCGTTCTCCGAGACCGAGAAGAGTTACATCTCCCCACACAGCACCATGCGCAAGGCCGGTAATGGTATTGGCTGTGGCCATGCCGAAATCATTATGACAATGGACACCCAGTTCCATCTTTACGCCATCAAACACCTTAAGCAACTTGATGACACTCCCAGGTGTACAGATACCCACGGTATCTGCCAGACGCAGCCGAAAGGCTCCAGCCTCTTCTGCCACCAGAGCCAGCTCCCGGGCATACTCCGAATCGGCCCTGCTTACATCTTCAAGACCAACCGCCACCCTGGGCACACCAGCGTCCAAAGCCTGCTGAATGGAACGTCTCAGCTTTTTCAACGCCCACTGGCGACTTTTCCCCAGCTTTTTCTCCAGATGCAGATCCGAGGCGGGTATAGACAGGGAGAGACAGGCAGGGCGCAGGGAAGCACCATAGAGGATATCCGCCTCCCGGCAACGACACCAGAGAGAAAAGGCCTGTTGCGGATGAGAGGTGCGAAGGTAATCTGCGAGGACATTGAGATCACTATTTTCCCTGCAGGCAACACCAATCTCGATCTCATCAATACCAAGCCCTGCAAGACCGCTGATAATATTTTTCTTCACCCTGAGATCAAAGAAAACCCCGGGAGACTGTTCTCCCTCCCTGAGGGTTGTGTCAATAATCTTATTTTCTCTGGAGGCACAGTTCTTCATAAGTGACAAAGCTCCACAAAATTGGTGAAAAGCAGGGAAAAATCCTGCAGGAATTTATTGTTCACTTTTTTTATTTTTTCAATCATCTCGTCCATGGTGACAGGCAAAGGGGCCCTGGAATCATGCCGTGCATACCAGCGTCGGACATCATCTGGATGGACAGCATGGTTGTCGAATTGAATTCCGATAACATAGGGTCGAGCCGCGATACTAAAGGCATCCACCTGACACTCTTTAGACGTTGCCAGTATCTCGAAATAACTGGGAAGAGGAGAAAACAGAGTATCTCCAGACCATTTAAAGGTTGAAAATCCACGATTAAATCCTTGAAAAACAGGATGCCTGCGACCAGCTGCAGTCAAAAGAGATTCACTGGGACCCGGAGAAGAAGAAAAACCTGGCTTCACTTGAGCCCCCAGAGCCTCGGCAAGCAGCTGCTGCCCCCGACACAACCCCAGACAGGGTTTATCTGTCTTGAGAAGACAATTCTTCAAATACTCTTTTTCCCTTTGCAAAAAAGGATACCCCCCCCTCTTCAGAGATACCTGCATTACCACCCAGGAGGATAAACCCGGACACGGTATGCGGGTCCGGGAATTCTCCCCTCCACGCCTTGACCAGACAAAGGGTAATGCCCTTCTCTCGTGCGACCTCTCTGAGATAATGACCAGGCTCATCCCAGAGACTGTGTTGAATAACGGCCAGTTGCATCAATTACGCTCCTTTACACTTCAGATTCGCTGCCAGACACTCAAAGACCAGAGCAAACCTTTTTTTAAAGATTAACTGGTCTTGAATATGCTAATATCATGCCAAACGAACAAAAAGCAGGGGAACTTACTTTTTTATTTATATTTCAAATTGTTACAGACATAAAGCATCTCTTCTCCGTAGAAAAGACTTGTGCATTTTTGATATTTTCCGTGTCACAGCCCTTCAATTTTGTCAGATTAGAGACACGATCCCTTTACCAGCAGTATCTCTTCCTCCAACAAAACAGACTCCAGCACAGCAACCTGCCGGGCACCCTCTTTCAATATCCATTAAACCCCTGGGAATGTATCTTTCTTTGTTCCTCCAGATTTTTTATGGACCTTTTCTCTTAGACATTTCTTCTCTTTTCCAAGATATCCGGACGGAAGTACCTGGCAAATGGTAACCGCAGAAAAGACTCTTTTTCGTTTTAATTACACGAGAGAACAGCTGGGACAAGCCCTGACAGGGCTCAGGTCATGAAATTCTGGATTACCACACACCAACTGTTACATATGCCACAGAAGAACTGGCAGTTGAAAGCGGAAATATGATTGTGACTGCGTCTAAAAGGGAAGGAACCAGAGAGGGGAATTATGCCAGAAAAGAACTTGCGAGACTCAATGCAGGTTATCTTTCCAGCCACAACAGCAAAGAAACTGCGTTGCCCCCGGTCTACATGTTGATTCTGAACAAGGGATGATTTACGGCCCCAACGGTGAAAATACAGACGATACAGATGAAACCGGGGAACGTGTTGATATCACTCGCTCCTCATTCTACATGCAGTATCATGGAAAAGACAAGACAGCTGCTGGCGAGACTCTTCAGTGCAATACACTGTCAGGCAGTTTGCAAAATACCTGTATCGCACAGGGCGAAAGTCAACGCTGCCTGAAGAACGGTCACAGGAAAAAGGGGAAAAGCCCTCACGACTCTTCCTCCTCTTTTAGTGAAACAATCTCCGCCACCGACAATTCAAGATGCTCTATGCCAATACCGGTATAGCGTTGAATCATGCTGCAGATATAGTTGCGTAACTCCTCAAGATCACTGTTGATGTTCATCCCGAAAGGAATAATCAGATCAATCTCTACACTAAAACCGGAGGAAAGGACCTTGATCTTTAATTTTTTCACTTTGACATTGCTGTCAAACTCATCAATACAGTGAAAAATCATCTGTGACAATGCGGCTTCGGTGATAGTCACCTTGCCGGAACGCCGCTGCTGACCTGCAAAATCGGGCCGAACAATCGATTTTTCAAAAAACTTTGACTGTTTTCCCTCTTCCTTTTTCTTATCCCAAAAGAAAAAGATCTTGATGGTATCGGCGAGGATTCGAGAGTAGTCACGTTTAATTTCAATAGCAGGAACAGGAATAACATGCTTTCCCTCCTCCCGAGACTTTATGGCAGCTTCAATATCTTCTTTACTGGCGATCTCTTCAATCGTGATGATCTGGGTGATGGGCGGCAGGTCAAGACGCTCAGCCACCCGATGAACCATTTTGGTTGAAGTCCCGAGCAACAGCAGTTTTTTAACCTTGTGTTCCTTGATGGCGGCCATCACCATGTCACGGTGAGCATCTTCAGTAAACAACGCAGTCTTGATGGCATTGAGATAACCAGCCGCCTGTTTAGCAGAGCGACCGGCAACAATAATATCGCCGTAGATGAGAAGTCCATCATCAATAATGAAAGAGATACCAAGTTTTTCTGCCAGCAGCCGCGCGCGAAAGCTCTTCCCTGTCCCGCTCTTGCCGACAAGGGCGTACACCGTAACGCCGGAGAGCTTGTTTTTCACCCGTGAGAAGAAGTTATAAATCTCCTTACCGGTAAAATAGATCCACTGATTATCACCTTTTTTTGCAGCACCCTTTGCAGGCTCACGCTTTGCTGATTCGTGTTTTCCCTTTCCCTCTGTGTCTTTTCGTAACTCAGACTTTTCCACGTCGTCCTTCTCAGAAGATGCAGCAACGACCGGCAAATTCCCCTCTGCATCTTCTTCAAATTCTGCATCAAAGGTTTTACCCTTCTCTGCTTTTCTCTTTTTATTGTCTTTATCGACCATAATTTTTTACAGGATTCCCATTAGGGTACCTTGAATAATCAGCCTTTCACCCATCTCCTTCGTTACAGTAAAAAATTTATCCTCGGAATATTAGACACATACCTGTGGTAAATTTCCTCCTGTGCCTCGAATATGAACGAAATACAAGATTATTTAAGGTGCCCATTAATCAACTTGAAAGGTCTCTATTTCACTTCCTTTATCTACCATACTCTCTATATTTGCAAAAGCTTTCACCACCGGACGCATCATGGCCCGGAGCTCAGCCATGGCCGGATCATCCGCTCCCAGCTCCGACTCCGCCTGTGTGCACAGTGCAGTTCCCTCAACGAGCCACTGGCGCACGTCGCCGACAAGCTCCTGCCGCTGCAGATGCTTCTCCTTCTCCTGCTCAATGAGCGGAAAAATCCGGTTAAGGGAGACAGCGACGAGAGCATCCCTCGGCGTATTGTACTCGCTGGAAACCTGTTCAAGATTTTCCAGCGTTTTCTTTGAAATGACGTACGTTTTCGCTACCCGCCTGCTCTCGCTCGGGAACGCATCAAACTCCCTGGCAATCGCTGTCAGTGCCTCCATATCTGCAATGAGGTGATCAAAAAGCGATTTCTGCTTGATTCCCAGCTGGCTGGCGAGCAGAGACAGCGCACGAATCGACTGTTCAGGCAGTTTAAAAGTTGTGCGTACCGATTGCCTGCCACGAAGCCTGGCCGCCTCTCCGCCACCGATCGGCAGTTGACTAATTCTTTCCTGATCCATTCCATCTCTCATTATGACTCCGTCATCTTGTTACTATAAATACAGATTAATAAAAGTAATTTTTTTATTTGACACACGATGTCCGCTAATTATTGTATTGGACAAGAAAGAAAAGGCGCTGAAGAAGGCGCAAAAAACAATGAAACCTTGAAGATCAATAAGTTGGCATGAGGTTTCTACAAGCACGTGGAGGTATATATTATGAGCGTCGTACGTTACAACCCACACTCTGCAGCACAAAGGAGTCAGACCGATTTTTCCAATCCGATGTTTGATGATTTTTTCGCTCCGTTTGCATATGTAAATGAAACTCTGGCAAAAAATCGCGATTTAGGACCTAAAGTAGATATCTTCGAAAAAGACAATAAGATCTTTATCAATGCCGAGATGCCGGGCGTTGCCAAAGAAGATATCAACGTAGATGTAAAAGGCAAGGTGCTCACCCTGAGCGGCGAGCGAAAAAGCGAGGAAGAGATCGAAGAAAAAAATCTCTACCGGCGCGAATGTTATTACGGAAGTTTCGAGCGGAGTTTTACCCTTCCTTTTGATGTGAAAAGTGAAGATGTAAAAGGCAAGTTCAACAATGGAATACTCAAATTGGAAATTGCCAAACCAAAAGCAGAAACCGTGCAGAAAATTGCCATCAGCTGACGAGAGAAGAAGGTATCCTAAAGGCTGTTTGTGCTCACAGGTAAAGAAAGGCGGATGCAACTTCGGTTGTATCCGCCTTTCTTTGTACCCGGTTTCACCCGTAAAGAAATTCTGTGGTATCATTGTTGCTGTCCGCTGTTCATCTCAAACCTCAAGGAGACACCTTCCATGAAAGAAACTTTTTTCCTCCACGGCCTCGACTCCTCCGGCAACGGAACTAAAGGTCAGTACTTCGCCATACACTTCCCACAGATTAAACGCCCCGACTTCACCGGTGACCTTGACGAACGCCTTGAAGTATTTGAACGACTTACAGAGGGGCAAAACAACCTTACTCTTATCGGCTCCAGCTTCGGCGGGCTGATGGCAGCCTGTTTTGCCATAAAACATTCGACCCGGGTTAAACAACTGGTGCTCCTCGCCCCGGCGCTCAACTACTTCTACACCCCTCCTGCGGAAAAGCTGGCCATTGCCACCCTCGCGGTAATCGGAACACATGATGTCATCACCCCGCCAGCACTCACCGCGCCACTGGCCGAACAGAGCTTCAGCAACCTTGATCTGCAGCTTGTGGACGATGACCATCTTCTCCATCACACCTTTCAGCAACTGGAATGGGAAAAGATTCTTGGCAAATAAGCTCTATCCGAGCAACAGAGAATCCGTGGCCAGCTCCTCGCCCTGAGCATGATAAAACTGCTCCAGCAGATCCTTCACGGTCAGCCCCGCCTTTTTCTCACCACTGAGATCAAGCAGAATCCGCCCCTGGTGGAGCATGATCAGTCGATTTCCAAAGGTGATGGCGTGGTTCATGTTGTGAGTAATCATCAGTGTCGTCAGCTTCTGCCCCTCCACAATCTCCTTCGTCAGACCAAGAATCTGTTCGGCCGTTTTGGGATCAAGCGCTGCGATATGCTCATCAAGCAACAGTACCTTTGGCCGCACCGCCGTAGCCATCAACATGGTGAGCGCCTGTCGCTGGCCACCGGAGAGCAGCCCGACCTTGTCGAGCAACCGATCCTCCAGTCCGAGCTGCAGTCTGGACAGCTCCTCACGAAAGCGTATGCGGTCCGCAGCTTTTACGCCCCGCCCCAATCCTCTCCTCTTCCCCCTCAACGAGGCAAGGGCGAGATTTTGCTCAATGGTTGCCGCCGGACAGGTACCAAGCAATGGATCTTGAAAAACCCGCGCTACCAGTGCCGCACGGCGGTATTCCGGCCAGCGGGTCACATCACTCCCGTCCACCTCAATCTTCCCGGAATCGGGGGAGAAGGTCCCCGCAATACCGTTTAAGAGAGTCGATTTTCCCGCACCGTTGGAACCAATTACAGTGACGAAATCCCCCTCTTCAAGGTGAAGGCTGATTTTGTTGAGGGCAAAAACCTCATTCACGCTGCCCTTATGAAAATATTTGACGATATCGGTCAGGGTAATCATCGCTGAAAGAGCCTCCTTTTCAGACTCGGAGTGATCATCGCCCCCACCACCAGCACGGAGGTGAGCAGATTGAGATCACTCGGATTGAAGAATGCAAGTCCAAGGGCAAAGCCGATGGCCAGTCGATAAAGGATCGAACCAAGAACTGCGGCCAGCAGAGCCCGCGCCAGAGTCCGGTCACCAAAGACCGTCTCCCCGACAATCACCGAGGCCAGCCCGGCCACGATGGTCCCCACCCCCATGCTCACATCTGCAGCACCCTGATGTTGCGCCACCAGCGCTCCGCTCAACGCCACCAGTGCATTGGAGAGACCGACCCCGAGAATGATAATAAAACTGGTGTTGACGCCGAGACTGCGGATCATCTGCGGATTGTCACCGGTGGCCAGCACCGCCTGCCCCAGTTCAGTCGTGAGGAACCAGATGAGCAGCAGCAGAACCACTGCGCTGACGCCGACAAAAACAATCAATTCCGGCCAGGGGCTGGGGAAACCAAGACTCCGCACCCCGTCAAAAACCGTCTGCCTGCCAAGCAGCGCCACATTCGGCCCGTCCATAATGCGGATATTGATTGAGTAGAGTGCAGTCATGGTGAGGATGGAAGCGAGCAAATGGAGAATGTGGAAGCGCGTAGTCAGTACCGCCGTTACCATTCCGGCGAGAAAACCGCCGCCCATCGCCAGCACCAGCGACAACCAGGGGTTCACCCCACTGGTGATTGCCACCGCAGAAATAGCCGCACCGAGGGGCAGGCTGCCATCCACCGTGAGGTCGGGAAAGTCGAGAATCCGAAAAGTAAGATAGACCCCGATGGCCATGATGCCGTAAACCAGCCCCTGCTGCAGGGCCGCGTAGAATGCGTAAATTGTCATCGTGTTGTGAGGAAAAAGTCGGAGATCCCGACGAGAGTATGTGAGAGAAACGCTGCAGGAAAGGCCACCAGCAATGCCTGTGGGTGGCCTTTTTTGTGCAAATTCTGTTTCGGGAACATCGAATATAAACGAAATACGAGCTGTTTCAAGGTACCCTTATTTATAGACCTTCGTTGCCCGATCCAGCATTTCCTGGGGAGGAGTGACGCCCATTGCCTGTGCCGATGGCAGGTTGATCCGCAACTCCAGTTTTTCCTGATATTCCACCGGCAAATCGCCAGGTTTCATCCCCTTGAGAATCTTTTCTGCCATCGCTCCGGCCTGCCGACCATGCTCATAGTAATCTATGCCGAGGGAGGCTGCCGAACCGCGTTTTACGGAATCCACATCCGCCGTAAAGAGCGGAAAATCGGCGTCCTGTGCCACTTTGACCAGCGCCTCAATGCCCGCAACGATGGTATTATCGGTGGCAACAAAAACCGCATCCACCCGACCGGCGAGACTATTGGCCGCCTGATAGACATCCGCAGTCTTGCTGGCAGTCGCCTCCACCACCTCAAAGCCCTCTTTATCCGCCAGCACCTTCAAATCTTTAAGAACCGCCTTTGAGTTGGTCTCACCGGGGTTATAAATATAACCGAGTTTTTTGAAGGGTCCCATAAATTCCCGGATCATCGCCAGCTGGAGATCAAGCGGAAGTCTGTCGGAGATTCCGGTGACCAGTTCTGGCGGATGGGCCACATCTTTGACCAGTCCCGCAACAACAGGATCAGTGATACCGGCAAAGAGCACGGGCCGCTTCATCTCCCGGGGTGCACGCTCCATCGCCTGCACACTGCTCTGAGCCGACGGAGTAGCAATGGCAACAATAAGATCCGCGTTTTCCCCCACCTGTTGACGACCGATCTGTCCAGAGGTCGCCATGTTGGCCTGGGCAACATGAACAATATAGTTCACATCCATCCCCTGCTCTTTCAGATAGTCCTGCAAACCCTGCCGGATTGCATCAAGTGACGGATGCTCGACAAACTGGTTGATGGAAAGAGTCTGACTCTTCGCCAAAACAGCACCGGCACTGCCGAGTATCATTCCCACAGCAAGCAGTGCCGCACAGATTTTCTGTTTCATAATATTTTTCACTCTCTTTTTTTGTACGGGTTCCCATTCAACTGCCTAAAAAAGACATGGGACCTCTGAAATAAAATTACGCGGTGTCCCGCGCCCGTCGCAAAGCGATGAATACAGTCAGTGAAGTGTCCCCGGCAACGGCGTCCACATGAAATTTTTTCTGCACTGCCGCCACCAGCGAAGGCTCTGCGCAGCGCAGAAAAGGGTTGGTGCGCCGCTCAACTCCAAGGGTAGAGGGGGCTGTGGATTTCCCTTCCTCACGCAGTTTTGTCACCTCGTGCAGCCGCCTTTGCAACGCAGCATTGCCGCTGTCGATGGCGGCGGCAAACTGCAGATTTTTCAAGGTGTATTCATGACCGAAGCAGACCAGTGTGGCATCATCAAGTGGTGCGAACTTCTCCAGAGAGCCCTTCATCTGCTGTGCGTCACCCCCAAAAAGTCGGCCGCATCCGCCCCCAAAGAGGGTATCTCCGGTGAAGAGATAATTATCAAAGAGGTAACAGATACCACCCTGTGTATGCCCGGGAGTGTAGAATAACTGAACTTTACAATCGCAAAAACTCACACTGTCACCCTCTTCCAACCCCTTTTCTGCTCCAGGAATGAGGGGGAGATCTAAAGTGTGGCAGAAAACTTCCGCCTGCGGCCAGCGTCTTTTCAACTCGAAAATCCCTTCCACATGGTCGTTATGGTGATGGGTGCAGAAGATATGGGTCAGGGTCGCACCAAGCCTGTCAAGTTCCCGCAGTACCGGTCCGTCATCAGAGGGGTCAACCACCGCGGCCTCACCACTCTCTTCGCAAAAAAGCAGCCATGCATAATTATCAGAAAAACAGGGAACAGACAGAACTTTCATTATTTTTCCCTTGCAAAACGCCAGAATTCCGGGGTCAGCATGACCAGAAAAGGGATAAGTTCGAGGCGACCGGCAAGCATGTCTATCGTGAAGATCACCTTCGTGGAAACGTGCAGATTGCCAAAGCTGCCCATGGGTCCGATATCCCCAAAACCTGGCCCCACATTGCCGATAGTGGCAAGGGTGCCGACAAAGCCGATGGCAAAGTCTCGTTCAATCATACTGCAGAGAAGACCAGAGAACAGCACCAAAATGAGATAAAAGAGGATAAAACTGAACATCTGCCGACGAATATCCCTGGAAACAGCGGTGCGATCAATCTTCACAGGCAGCACCGCATGCGGATGTATCAGCAGGGCGATCTCCCGCTTCAGCGAGCGCCAGATAAAGAGAATCCGTACCACCTTCACACCACCACCAGCCGATCCGGCACAACCACCGATAAACATCATGCCCAGGAGCACAGCCTGCGCCGGGATCTGCCAGAGGGCGAAGTCAGCAGAAGAAAAACCGGCAGTAGTGAGAATGGAGACCACTTGAAAGGCAGCGTCGCGCAGGGCATCATTGATTGAATCGTAATTCTCTTCAAGCAGCAACGCGGTGAGCAGTACCACGGAGACAACAATCACTCCGAGATAAAGACGCAGCTCCTCACTGCGCAGTACCATCCGTGGTCGACGGCGGAAAAGGAGCTGGTACTGCATGGCGAAGTTGGCACCGGCCAGCACCATAAAAGCAGTAATTATCCAGGTGACGGCATTGTTGTTGTAACCGTAGATAGAGAGCGGATTGGGCGAAAAACCACCGGCGGCAAGGGTGGTCAGCGAATTGCAAAGCGCATCATAGAAAGGAAGACCGGCCCCCATGAGTGCTCCAATCTCCATGAGGGTAAGCAGCAGGTAGACAAGCCACAATCCCTTGGCAGTGTGGGCGATGCGCGGTGTCATCTTCTCCTCAGTGGGGCCAGGTGCCTCAGCAAAAAAGATCTTGCGCCCCGCCACTCCAAACTGCGGCAGCACGGCCACAAAAAGAACGATGATCCCCAGTCCTCCAAGCCACTGGGTGAGACTCCGCCAAAAGTAAAACGCGCGCGGGTAGAGGCTGAAATCGGTGAGGATGGTGGCACCGGTCGTGGTCAGTCCGGAGGCGGATTCAAAGAGCGCATCCACCGGCGAGAGGCCAAAAAAGAGGTACGGCAGGCCCCCCACCACGGATGCTGCCCACCAGGTAATGGTGACAATAAACAGTCCCTCGGTCCGTTTAACATCATCGAAATCTCTCTCACTGCGACCCCAGCACCGGCAGATGAAACCAGTCCCGGCGCTGATGGCGGCAGCAAGAATAAAAGGGAGAGACTCGTTGAATTCGCTGTCGGCAAGAGCAAAGAGCGCCGGCAGGAGCATGACCACGCCATAGGCGAGGAGGATGACACTGAGTGCGCTGGCGATACGTTTAAGGTTCATGGCGATTTATCAGGTAAAGAAGAACTTGCGAACCTTCTCGGAATCTTCTTTCATGGTGAAGATCTCCAGCTGGTCCCCCGAATTGAGGATAGTTTTTCCATCAGGAACAATCAACTCCCGATCATGCAGGATGGTTCCCACCACCGCCCGGGCAGGCAGTTTGATATTTTTGAGCGCTGCCGACTTATATCCCTCCGGCAGGGTAAGCCGCAGCACCTCACCACTGTCACCCTCCAGAACTGCCACCACATTCACATCATGGGCGTGCACACAGTTAAGCACCTCAGTGAGCGCAGAGGCTTTCGGAGAAACCACGACATCAATTCCCACATGCTCAAAGACGCGATAGTTTTGCATGGTTTCAGCGCGGGTGATGATCCTCCGGCTGCCGAGCTGCTTGACCAGCAGGGAGCAAAGAAGATTTTTTTCATCGTTGTTGGTGATGCAGATACAGGCATCAGCTTTGGCAATGGATTCACTCTCAAGCAAATCCAGATCGGTGCCGTCTCCGTTGAGCACAAGGGTGGTCTTTAACGTATCTGCGAGCATATCACAGCGTTTGGCGTTCACCTCAATGAGTTTAACCTTTACCCCGATAACCTCAAGGCGCTGGGCAAGCATGAACCCAACTTCCCCACCGCCGATGATAGAAACCCGCTTCACCTCGTTGCGACTGTGGAAAAATCGCGCGGCAAGGTCGTCCAGCGCTTCGCTCTGGCCAAGAAAGAAGACCTTGTCCTCCTTCTCAATCACTGTCCGCCCATCTGGAATAAAGAGTTTCCCCGCGCGCATGATGCCGCCGATCAAAACCCCTTTCGGGAAATCGCACTCCAAAATCATCTTGCCCGCCATTTTTGACTCCTCCCAGATCCGATATTCAAAGAGCCGTGCGCGGCCGCCAGCGAGGTACTCAACATCGAGGGCATGAGGGACAGAAAGAATGCGGAAGATATCCTGCACGAGAAGCTGTTCCGGCCAGATCACCGAGTCGAGGTCATAACGGGTACGGTACTGGCTGCGGGCACTGCTGGAAAAGTTGTGATTGAGATCAGCTTTGGACAGGAAACAAATGGTCTCAATATCACCGAGTTTTTTCAGAGTCCAGCAGGCAACAATGTTGGCTTCATCCAGTCCGCTGCAGGCAATAAAGAGTTGCTTTTTCCCGGCATCAATCTCCTCAAGCAGTCCGATATCTCCAGCGCTCCCCTGGATGATGCTCACATCAAGGTCTGTGAAGCGCTCTCCGGGTGACATTTCACAGAGCAGAGTAACATTGTGCTTCTGGTGAAGACGGGAGGCGAGCAGAAAAGCTACTTCAGTAGCACCATAAATAAGCAAATCCATTTTTTTCTCTATCTTTATAGGGGATCCGAATGGGGATGGGCTGGAGACACCTGATAACGAGTTCCGAAAACAGGGGAGATACTACCACCAAACAGCCAGCAACAAAAGAAAACGCAGAAGAAGCACAGAAGAAGAGGCTCGGCTGGCTTCCAGTAAAGGATTCTTTTGCGATGAACCCGCCGGAAACAGGCAGGCAC
>JALNVI010000022.1 GCA_023231425.1 Desulforhopalus sp.
ACTTTCTCAAGAAGAAATAGACAACGGAGTCCTGTTGTTGAATTTGACACCGAGAAAGGTCTTAAAAGGGCTAACCCCGCTGGAAGTCTTCACTGGCAAACGTGTTGCACTTATTACTTGAATCCAGCCTTTGATTGTAAACCGTGAGAAAGTATTGACCGGGAGTTAAAGGGGCGGTGATATCAAACCAGCCGCTGCCATCGGTATACGATTTCGTATCCAGGGCGACGGCATACCGTTTGTTCCTGATATATTCGGCCTTTTTTTTATTTACCTGCAGGTGCTCTCCAGACAAAATACAGGCATCCAGATGACTTACATCGCTACCTGCATGAATTCCTGCCCGTATATTGGCCCCGCGCAGATAGCTTGTCTGGGGCAAGAAAAGTTTTACACCATCTTGACCTTGAATGTGCACAACAGCAATTTTTTCTACAGAAACCGGTGGCTTCAGGGCACGCCAGTGAGGATAATAAAGGATATCGTAACTGCCGCCTGTCTCCGGCAAATCCACCTTCAGGTTGGATGTGCCGGAAAAATTTTTATTGACGGAAAGGGCATGATTTAACCCATGCCTGATATCTTTGGGCACAAACCATGACGGCACCACAAGACAATAGGAGTCCGGCTTTTGGGCCCCGTCCAGCCCAAGACCGCTGGTTGCAATTTCAACTCTCTGTTTTTTTTCAAAAACCAGGGGCAAACCGGACGTGCTAAATCCTTTTATCAACTTTACCGGTTGCGGAGTGCCAACCATGAGGTCGACCTTGAGTAAAAGCTGTTGATCGCTGCTGTCCTCGCTAAAAATACGCAACTGATATTCCCCGGGGACCTCCACCCGGTACTTTATCCGGGTAAACGCTTCTTTTTGCTTTATATACCAATATGTTATATGTTTTTTAGAGTTATCAGGGGCATCTTTTCTAAACAACCCCACCCAGGGACGTTTGCCCTTTGCACCGGTAAACCATGCCTGGGAGTTGTGAATAACCGCATTAAATTGATCTCCCGGAGCGATGGCGGTTCCCCCCAGGCCAGGATATCCCCTGGTTTCTACCTTGAGATTCCCCTCCCATTCAACCGGCTTTTGTATGGAGATCTTTTCTTTAGCCAAAAACAAACCGTTGCGGTCATAGACGTTCAACATATATTCTGCCGGCACATCGGGCAGCTGAAGCTGAAGCAGATTGTCAAGTGCCGGAGCAGGATAGAAGACAGGCGACGTTGTTTGACGTTTTTTCTCTTGTTCATCTAAAGATGGGCTCAGCGGAATAAGGTGCAGCCATATCCCGCCTGTTTCCTCTCGGGTAACATGACACTGAAGTCGCTGTCCTGGGTAATAGACGTCTTGATAGAGACCTAAAGCATCCTCTTTAAGAAGAGTCAATGCTCCTGGTTGGGGGGTATCCTGTTTTTTTTTCAGAGATGCAATCTTCTTTTTTAACAGTTGATGCCGCCTGTCATCAGTCGGCGGATACTTGTCCCAGATAAGATCGAGGTATTGATAGGCCCGCCTGGCCTCGGAAAAAATGCCAACGGATTCAAATGCCTGCCCTGCTTTAAACAGCTTGTCATGCAAAACAATTGACGATTCAGGGAGAGTCCTGACCGCATGTTTCAAATCCTGACGGTATTTTTGGATATCTGCCAGGGCGAAGGAGATGCTGCTGCAACACAATAGTATCACAGCAAAAACAAATAACGGGATGATATTTATTGCTTTTCTATTCATCAACAGACCTCCTGGTTGCCTGTATTCAAAAGGGTTATTTATCTCAAAAAGCCGTGAAACATATCCCCCTGAATTCGTATGATAAGAGCACAGCCTCTGTCAGCCACTGAAGAGAAGTATATCTTTGAAAAAGATACCCGCACCTCAGTCTTTAAAAGACACTATATCGAAATAAATCAAAAAAATAGTGACTCGCAATCAAATATTAAAATATCCCGAGCGCTCCCAGCCCACGATTTTCGTGAAATATCCCATAACACCGGACTAAAGGACTCTCGCATAATGGTCCCTTGAGGAATCTTGTATTTCGTTCATATTCAAGGTGCAGAAAGAAATTTACAGCAGACATATAACTGATATTGGAGTCTGGCGCTTACCTCCGAGGATAAATTTTTAACTGTACCCAATAAGATGGGTGATTATTCAAAGTTTTCTTTGCTTTTGCAGTGCCTGTTTTATGCAGGAGAAACTGAAAAACCCCGATACCATAACCATGGTATCGGGGTTTTCTTTTAAAGAGTACTGCAGAAGCATCTCCGCAGTTTCACTCAATCCTTCTGCAGAAAGGGGTATTCATAGGTGGAAGGCGCCAGAAACGTCTCTTTCACTGTTCTCATGGAGACCCAGCGCATGAGGTTGGCTGCCGACCCGGCCTTGTCGTTCGTCCCGGAGGCGCGACCGCCGCCGAAAGGCTGTTGACCGACAACAGCGCCGGTGGGTTTGTCATTGATATAGAAGTTACCTGCGCTGTGCTCCAGAGCCGCCATGGCAGTACCTACCGCCAGACGATCTTTTGCAAAGATACTTCCAGTAAGCGCATAGGGAGAACTTTTATCACACAACTTCAAGGTCTTTTCATAATCAGCGTCATCATAGACATATACGCTCATTACCGGCCCGAAAACCTCTTCAACCATGGTTTTAAACTGGGGATCCGTTGCCAAAATCACCGTAGGCTCAATGAAATAGCCTTTACTGTCATCACATCCACCGCCAATAAGGATCTCTGCTCCATCGTTATCTCTGGTGTACTGAAGATATGAAGAGATATTATCAAAAGCTGCCTTATCGATAACAGCACCGACAAAATTGGTGAAATCAGCAGGGTCGCCCATCTTGATGGTACTCATCTGCGCCCGAACTTCTTTCTCAATATCACCCCAGAGAGATTTCGGAATAAAGGCCCGGCTTGCGGCAGAACATTTTTGTCCCTGGAATTCGAAGGCACCGCGCACAATCGCGGTGGCTACCTGTTTCGCATCTGAAGAGCTGTGAACAAAAATGAAATCCTTCCCTCCAGTCTCCCCGACAATTCTCGGATATGCATGATATTTAGTAATATTCTCGCCAACGGTTTTCCACATTGACTGAAAAACACGGGTGGAACCGGTGAAGTGAATTCCTGCAAGGTGTTCACTTGCCAGTGCAGTATTACCTACATCAGAACCGGAGCCGGGAACAAAGTTGATAACTCCTGGCGGAAGCCCGGCCTCCTCAAGGATCTGCATAAAGAGGTATGGCGTATACACAAGTGCAGACGCAGGTTTCCAGACAACTGTATTTCCCATCATGGCAGGAGCAGTCGGCAGGTTACCCGCAATCGCGGTAAAATTGAAAGGAGTAACCGCAAAAACAAAGCCTTCCAGCGGGCGGTACTGCACGTAATTCCACACTCCTTCAGAGGAAGTGGGCTGATTACGATAAATTTCTTCAGCATATTTTGCGTTGAAGCGGAGGAAGTCAACCAGCTCACAAACAGCGTCAATTTCTGCCTGGAAGACATTTTTTCCACCAACCAGCATCGCCCCGGCATTCATCTGATAACGATATTTTTTCGAGATAAGCTCGGCAACCTTCAGCATGATGGCAGCACGCTCTTCCCAGCGGATAGAACGCCACATCTCTTGACTTGCCACGGCACAGTCAATGGCCTGCTGCACCTCTTTCGGTCCCGCTTTATGGTATTCAGCAAGAACATGCCCATGATCATGGGGCATGGTAACTTTACCCATATTGCCAGTTCTCACTTCTTTCCCACCGATGATAAGGGGAATTTCAATCTTCGTTGCTGCCATCTCTTTCAGCGCAGCCTGCATGGCCTTTCTCTCCGGACTTCCTGGGGCATACGAATAAATCGGTTCGTTGCTCGGTTCCGGGACATTGATGATAGCGTTGTTTACTAAATTCATAGGTCTTCCTCTTCTTTTTAACCTTTAACAAAAATTGCTTTGACAGCCATTGAAACCATATTGGGATTCTCTTTCAACCGGCGGGTACAATATCCAAACCAGTCGGCACCATAGGGCAGGTAAACCCGCATGGAATGACCTTTATCAAGGATGGATTGACGCAGACCAGGGGCTACGCCAAAAAGCATTTGAAACTCATATTTATCTTTGGCAACTTCATATTTTTCCAACAGTTTATATGCACCTTCGACGAGGATTGGATCGTGGGTGGCAATTCCTGGAAACATCTTCAGCTTCAACATCATCTCCAGATCTTCGAGATAATGATCGCGTACTTCCTGCGCATCTTTAAAGGAAATTTCCGCAGATTCAACATAGATACCTTTGCAGAGACGGAGATTCACCGGTGCGTCAGGGGTATTGAGATCCGCAAGGCTCTCAATATCGTTTTTTGTTCGTTTCAACATCGCCTGAACAACAAGCCCTACATGGTTAGGGAACTCCTGTTTGAAACGTCGAAACATGGCAATTTCCATATCGGTGCAGGGAGAGTCTTCCATATCAATCCGAATAAAACGGTTATAGGAGACTGCCTTTTCAATAAGCTCATGAATATTTTTTTCACACACCTCTTTATCAAGTAAAAGGCCAAAAAATGTAGGTTTCACCGAATAACTGGTGGTAAGACCTGCTTTTTCCGTTTTCTCAATCAGATCAAGATACTCTCTCTTGTTCTGCTCAGCCTGATCAAGGCTGGTGATAAACTCCCCAAGGATATCAATGGTGGTTTCAACCTGCATTTCATTGAGCGCCTTCACCTGTTCCATGGCCTGCTCAATATTTTGACCGGCAACGTACTCCTTGGAAAAGCGCCAGACAAAGGACTGTGGCAGGTGGGGTAAAATGTTTGCTACGATTTTTTGTAACATGCTGTGTCTCCTGTATAATTTTAAGGTATACTACTTTTGTTCTTGCAGACGGTATACAATTAATGTAATTTTGATTTTACGAATATCGAACAAACATGTCAACTATTTTTGGTTTGAAGGGGGAAAAATGACAAAAACCGTCGGGAATCCTGAGGAGCAGCAAAAAGAAAAGGAGAAGAGTTCTTCCGAAGAATTTGCCTATCAGAAATTAAAAACCGCCATACGTAAGCGCTACATCACCAGGGGAAGCAAACTTGTTGAGACAACCCTCGCTGAAGAGCTCGGCATCAGTCGAACTCCTGTTCGCAGCGCAATTAAACGCCTTGAGTCAGAAGGCCTCGTCAACATTTTTCCCAATCGGGGTGCTTCCGTCATTACTCCAACCCGCAGAGAGATCGAAGAAACCTTCCAGGTACGAACGGCCCTCGAGTCAATGGCCATTGAGCTGGCCATTGAGAAAGCGTCGGAGGAGCAGATAACAGAACTTCGCCACATCATCGACAGGGAATATGAGATCCTTGAGAGAAAAGCCATGGATGAGTACTGGCCAAACAACACTGCTATTCATCTGAAAATAGCAGAGATGAGCAATAACCGTATCCTTCTTCAGCGCGTTTCCGAGATTCTCGAACAGAGCTCTCTCTATCTGGTGCTCTACGATCCTTTTTCCCGCCTGGATTACTGTCCCATGGCGGAGCATGAAAAACTTTTTGCAGCCCTGAAAGCAAAAGACAAGGCAGCGGCACGCGCCGCCATGGAAGAGCATCTAAAAAGTTCAACGGCATACGTTCACGTTGCGGAAGAGGTGCCCGAGGATTACATCTTTCTTCATTAAGCCATGGAAATTTCTCAAAAATACAAGTTGAATTAATGCTACAAAGATGTAATATTTCCCTTCTCAAAGATTCACATTTATGTCCATGGACGGATTGCGGGAAACTCGAGCATTGCAGCCTCTTCCCCCGTCCCCATCCTCAACTGAAAAGGAGAAAAATATTCAGAACTCCGTTATTCGGGTACACGAAAGAAGAGACATTCACAACGAAAACCATTCAACAAGGAGCTTGACATGCTGAACAAAATTTTCCCTGCGGTCTGCGCCGCAGCAGCCACCGCAATCTTTTCCTTCAACACTGCCTTTGCCAGCCCGACTATTATCAAGTTTGCCGGCCAGAGCTCTGCAGATCACCCGGCAACAGCATTCATGAACAATATTGCCAGCCAGGTGAAGGAGAAGACAGACGGGCGAATAGAGCTAAAAGTCTATCCTGCCAGCCAGCTGGGCAACTACTCCACCGTGTATCAGGAGCAGATCATGGGGACAATTGGCCTCTCCTGCATCTCTCTTCCCAGTGATTTCGACCCACGCATGGAACTTGTTTATATTAATGGCTACGTAAACAGCTACGATGATGCCAAACGTCTCTTTGCACCGGATCAATGGATGTTTAAAAAGCTCAGCCAATTCAATGAGCGTCTCGGCGTTAAACTTCTCGGCTTTTTCATCGAAGGGTTCATCGGTACAGGCACCACAAAAGAGGTCGCAGAACCCCTCAACCCCAACGTTCCCAAAGGGGTTGTTGTCCGTATTCCCAACATGAATGTGTATAAATTCGGTGCAGAGGCCATGGGATACAAAACAATGAGTATTCCCTACCCGGAAGTATATCAGGCAATACAAACGAAGGTGGTTGATGGCGTCGATGGCTATCCCGTTGCAGCCGCTTACACTGCTCTCTCCGACGCTATCAAATACTGGTATAATACGAAATATTCTATTGAATTTCTCGGCTGCATGATGAGTGAAAAAGTGTGGGCTACCATCACTCCTGAAGACCAAAAGGTAATTCAGGACATCTTTACCAGCGCAACAATGGCTTCCATTGATAATGCCAAAGAGATTGATGATCACTATATGGATCTTATGCGTAAAAAAGGCATAAAAGTATATGATTACACAACGGAAGAACTGGCACCAATAACCGCCGCCATTGTAAAAACATGGCCGGATTTGAAAAAAACGATGGATCCTGCACTTATTGACGAATTTCAGAAAGAGATGGCACCCAGGAAATAAGATCCCTGTACAATTTTTTTAAGTTCATTTTTCAAACACCTCCGGAAAATTCCTTTCCGGAGGTGTTTCACCGCTACACTAAAGGAGTATTCTCATGGCGAAAAATGAATATGAGAGCAGCAGCTCTGCTCTGATTCAGCTTGATCTCTTTAACACTCCAAAGAACCTGTTTGACAAAATAACGGTCAACTTTTTTTGCTTCACCTGTTTTACCATGACGGTACTTCTGACCACTATTACCTGTGCAGTAACAGTCTTCCGCTATGTGCTTCAAGGAGATCTGTACGGCTATGAAGAGTGGGTGAAACTCTTTGCCTTCTGGCTCTATTTTGCCGGTGCCGCCGCCGGAGCGTGGGCACGAACCCATATTTCTGCAGACCTTGTCAACGTTTATGTAGAAAAAGGACTGTTGCGAAACGGATTAATCTTTCTGCGCAACCTCATCACCTTCAGTGTGTGTGCCGTGTTTACCTGGTATGCATGGGAGTTCTTTTTTTTTGGATACACAGGCCCTCTGGGGACCGGCATCGCCATTCCCAAAACTACCATCTGGCGAATTCCCTACTGGGCAGGTTATCTCTCTGTCCTTACAGGAATAGGTTTTATGACTTTTTATTTCTGCAGAGATTTCATCATCAGTGCCCGTTATCTTTTTAAAAGGAGCCCTAGATGATCTTCTTAGCACTTATTATTTTGATGTTCTGTCTCGTCATCGGGGTCCCGGTCCCGGTGAGTTTCATGGCATCCTCTCTGGTACTCATTTTCTTTGGCGGACCTGATGGTGCCGGCTACCCGGCTTCTCAACTTCTGCCCTACGGTTTTCAGCAGATGAATTCAGTCCCGCTTATTGCCATTGCCCTCTTTATTGCGGCAGGTGGAATTATGGAAAAGGGTAAAATTGGCGGACATCTGATTGATTTTGTCGACGTCTTTGTCGGCCACAAGCATGGCGGGCTCGGCATTGTTGCCACCATCTCCTGTGCTATTGTCGGCTCCATCTGCGGTGCTGCCGTAGCAACGCTTTCCTGCGTTGGTTCCATCATGTTTCCCCGCTTCGAAAAGGAAAACTACCCGCGGGGCCTCTCTGCCGCACTCGTTGCCAACGCCTCGCTGCTGGGGCTCCTCATTCCTCCCAATGCGACCCTGATTATCTTTGCATGGATCTCGGGACAATCGGTACTCGCCTGCTTTCTCGCAACAGTTATTCCGGGGTTTATCACCATAATCCTTCTGTGCTCAGTTAATGGCTGGATCCTCAAGCGCGACAATATGCAAGTGGCTGATGAGAAGCGGAACCGCACCACCGCCGATAAAATAAAACTCTTTAAAGAGAGAGGGAAAACAGCAATTCCGTCCCTTTTCCTGCCAGTTATTGTGCTTGGAGGGATCTATGGCGGTATCATGACCACCACAGAAGCTTCTTCCATGGCAATTCTCTATGCCATCCCGGTTGGAATGTTTATCTACAAGGGGCTCAATCTCAAAAATACCTACCAGACTCTTGTTGAGGCTGCGATCACAACCGGTGTCATCATGGTGATGCTCTACTGTGTCTCCATGCTCAGCCGTCTCTACCTGCTGGAAGATCTGCCGGGTGTATTGCTTACTTTCTTTCAAGGAATTTCCGACAATCCCCTCGTCATCATGCTGATGATCAATCTTTTTCTGGTCGTCATGGGAATGCTGATGGACGATATCAGTGTGGTGGTGCTCACCACCCCGATTCTTCTCCCTATTGTGATGCAAATAGGCTACGACCCGATCCATTACGCCGCCATTATCGGTGTAAATACGGGTCTGGGATGTATCACTCCTCCGGCAGCACCGGTACTTTACCTTTCAGGTCGTCTCAGCGGCACCCCCATCGACGAGATGATGGGCCCCTGCCTCTGGTTTATCGGCCTCTGCTGGATTCCGGTCCTTACCATAACAGTGTTAATCCCAAAAGTAGCTCTTCTGCTTCCTCATTTTATTCTGGGAACCGCATGGTAATAAGGAGACAATTATGAAATTTTACGAAACCATCTTCGCTATATTCTGCTTTGCCTTCTTTCTTGTCGCGCTTACGACCCAGACCCCCTTTGCCTATCTGGTAGCGGCAATCTTTGCAGCCCTTTCCCGCACGGCAAAGAAAAAATGCTGGTGGGATAAAGCTGAGGAGTAAGAGACAGCTCCGGGCAATAAAGAATCGAACCGGGTGGGGGACAGGTCTCGGGAGACCTGTCCCCCACTTTTCGCCGGACCGGGCAGGTTACCCCCGCAGGTTCAGGCATAATAAGCATGAGCAACAACAGGCTTTTCACTGCCGTCCTCGCGCAAACAATGACGAGGCTCGGAGTAAAAGAGATGTGAATAAAGCCAGATGACCTCATTGCCTGCGTTCGATTGTTGACGAGACGATGGACAATAACTAACACATAAACTATGACGAAATTTCTTTCACATTCCGCCAGGGACTCTGAGAATAGAGACAATACATACGATATAGCAGAGTCCTTTCCAGTGCTGATGATGACCTGCGTGAAACACCTGCGGGAAAGCTTGAACGCACACTTTATTGAAGCCGGGCAAAGTGTTACCACGGAGCAATGGCTGATTCTCACATTCCTCGCACATCAGGATGGGGTTTCCCAGCAGCAGCTGGCAGATCGTTATGACAGAAGCAAGGTGTCAACCATGGCACTGCTTAAGAAGTTGGAAAAGAACGGTCTTGTCATCAGAAGACCTGATCCCGGTGACGGCAGGAGCAATCTCGTCTACCTGACCAGAGAGGGACGAACGTTGCAACATTCGCTCATCCCCCTGGCAAAGGAAAATACAACCCGGATGAGTAAGAATGTGTCACCTGAAGATATCGAGCAATTGAAATCAACTTTAAAAAAAATTACTAAAAACCTTAAAGGCTGATTTTTTTTACCATATTAGTTAGGACCCTTACGATATTCTCAAACCAGACGTAATTTTACAGAGAACCAAAGAAAAGCGAAATCATGATAAAAACATCAAACTGCAAAATGTTATTATTGCTCTCACTGCTGGCGGCATTTCCACCGCTCTCAACAGATATGTATCTCCCCGCCCTGCCCCTGCTGAGCAAAACCTGGCAGCAACCCATGTCTGTTATCAATCTGACTCTCGTTGGTTTTTTCACAAGCTACTGCGTTTTCATCCTGATCTACGGCCCGCTGTCCGACAAGTTCGGCAGGCGCTATCCACTTCTGGCAGGAATTGGACTCTATGTAGTTGCCAGCCTCTTGTGTGCAGGGACAGGGAATATTGTGAGCCTGATTATATTCAGGGTGCTCCAGGCAGCGGGAGCTGCATCAGCCTCTGCACTTTCCATGGCTATTACCAAAGATCTTTACCAGGGTAAAGAGCGACAGCGACTGCTGGCATACATGGCCATTATCATGGGGCTGGCACCAATGCTGGCACCACTTTTCGGAGGCTGGATTATGACCTGGGCCTCCTGGCCATGGGTCTTTCTCGCCCAGGCATTTATTGGTATTGTTGCCTGGGGCGGGGTCTTTCGGATGGGAGAACCGTTGCACACGAAGTCCGATGACAGTATCGGGAAAACCATTAGTCTGTATCTGCAACTGTTCGCCAACAGAAGATATTTACTTCTCGTTTTCCTCTTTAGCTGTGTCGTTCTGCCACATTTCGCTTTCATCGGATCGGCAGCAGAAATTTATATCGATAATTATGGGACCACCGAGCAGGTCTTCGGCTATTTCTTCGCCTTTAACGCACTGGCAATCGTCACGGGGGCATTTTTCTGCAGCTGGCTGCAGAAAAAAATAGAACCTGGCGTCATTTTAGCCATCAGTTTTGGCGGGATATGCCTGGGAGGTGTGATCATGTTCACAGGCTTCTTCCAGGGACCATGGAGCCTGGCAATACCCATGGCCATCGCCTCGTTTGCCTTCGGCCTCAGCCGCCCTCCGAGTAATCACCTGATCCTTGAGCAAGTTGACAAGGGAGTTGGAACGGCATCATCATTTATGATCTTTGTCTATTTCATGACCGGAGCCTTTGCCATGTGGTTGATATCACTCAACTGGGTAGACAAAGTTGAAGTTATTTCACTTCTCGCCATGATAAGCGGAGGGATTGTGCTCGTGATATGGCTCATCTCTCCACATTTCATGCCATCCGACAAAAAGGCCATCAGCCATGTTGCTGGTGAGCAGTAGCCTGCCCTGAAAGGGGTTCAATACCAATGGAGCGGATATTCCAAAGACAAACGGAGGTATTCCATGAGCAATGAAAGTAAATGCCCGGTAACCGGACAGACAGGTACACGTGGGACCCATGGCACATCAAATCGGGACTGGTGGCCGAACCAGTTGAATCTGGAGGTTCTGCACCAGCACTGTCCAATAAAGGCCCCCCCATCTTTTCAATAAAAAGAGAGGCATCTTAAAATTCTGTCTGGCTGCAACGTGTTTCACCTGTTGCCCCGATCTCTCCCCCCAACGATACAAACACCGCCAACCCTGCTTTTTCAGACTCTTGAGATCCCTGAAAAAGACTGACCTCCATGTCTTCTCTGGGCGGGACGTTGAAACTCAAGGCCTCCCTGAACTCGAAACCCGGAACAACCAGGTAAATTCAGGTTTGTTTTCTATACATCTTATGTATAATATTCTAATGGGGAACATTTTCATCCAGCTCAAAGACAACATGAGAGAGATACAGAGAAAAGTTTTACGTGGGAGATAATTCATGGAATTGAAAGTTTTAGTAGATAACAATACAATAATTGATCGCTATTATTCAGGTGAGCCTGCAGTCTCCTATTTGATACGTGATGGTGAAACAAAAATATTATTTGACACAGGATACTCAGATATATTCATTAAAAACGCACTGCAAATGAATGAGTCTCTCAGGGATATCAGCTATGTCGTACTCTCTCATGGGCATAATGATCATACTGGCGGACTGGTGCCTCTCGCCAAATTCTACTCCGAAGCAAAAGCTGAGAACATAAATCATCTTGAGCCCACGCTTATCGCGCATCCAGATACTTTTTTATACAAAGAGTACAATGGGAATGATATCGGCTCCATGCTGGACAGCAATAAAATTGAAAAATATTTCAATACCCGCCTGGAAAGAGATCCCCTGTGGATAACTGATAATATTGTTTTTCTTGGCGAAATAGAAAGAGGTAATGATTTTGAAAATACGGAGCCGATTGGACAATGTGAAGAATTAAACTTAATGGTCGATGATTATGTTAAAGATGACTCTGCGATTGTCTACAAATCGAATCAGGGGCTGGTTGTAATTACAGGCTGCTCTCATGCTGGAATATGTAATATTATTGAGTATGCAAAAAAGGTGTGCGGTGACAATCGAATTGCTGATGTAATTGGTGGTTTTCATCTTCTTGAACCGAGGAAGGCTCAGATTGAAGGAACACTCAACTATTTCAAAACTCAACGTATAAAAAATATTCATCCATGTCATTGCACCCACTTGAAATATAAAATTCAACTATCAAGAGTAACGAACGTCATTGATGTTGGAGTTGGTTTGTCTCTTCATTACCAATAGAATTCAATGCTGAAATCAAGAGAGATAATAATTTGTCGTTTTTTTGTTACACCCGGGAAGCAGCCCCCACGTACTCGTCAGTGGACAATACGTTAAATCAACGTAAGGAGAAAACAATGAAAAAATTAATCCTCACCGTACTGTTAACCTTAGCCTTTGCAATCCCGGCAGAGGCCGCAGATGGAGTGATTAATGCCCAAAGTTCCTTTAAGGTGAAAGCGACTGCAGATCGAATGGAAAGCATCTTGAGAGAAAAGGGGATGACTGTATTCAATCGAATAAATCATTCCGAAGGTGCAGGGAAAGTCGGCATAAAACTGCGAGACACGGAGTTGATAATATTTGGGAATCCAAAGGTGGGAAGCCCCCTGATAAAATGCCAGCAGAGTGTTGCCCTTGATTTACCTCAAAAAGCATTAATCTGGGAAGATGAAAAGGATCAGGTATGGATATCATACAACGACCCCAAATATTTAGAAAAAAGGCATAATATTGTCGGTTGCGAAAACGTCATAGCAAAAGTAGAAAAGGCGCTGGCCGGCATAGTAAAATCAGCATCAATGGAATAAATAAATTTAACGGTGACAAACGGCCGACGTAAAAAACCGTGCGGTTGATTAGCACTATTATCCAAGAGGTAATAAAAATAGAAATTAGTCAATAATATAGCAAAAATGTCTTTGACGATGCAATTGATTCTGTAGAAAATACAGATCACGCCTGTCATCATTTTTACAGGTGGCAGAAAGAGCATGGATACACACCTTTTCAATTACCAGAACCTTTTTCAGGACGTGAAGCATTGTTAGGGATTGCTTTTATTGGCTTAAACCCAGGTTGCACTCATGATGAAATCATTCCTTGCTACACTGAAAACATAACTTTTGAGCAGTATGATTCATATTTTAGGAAAAGATTTGATGAGGAAAATCGAGATCATGAGGGAAAGCTGACAATTAGATACAAAACCGGTGCTACAAAAAAACCTAAGTTATGGAATTCAATAGAAAATTTTGGGAACAATTATTTACAAAATATTTCAGGGGGACCTTTCAAATGAGGTAAGCATGCAATTTTATCCCAGCCCATAAGATTTAAGAGCAAAAACGGATGGTACGGTGATACACGCGAAGAAAAATACAGGACACTGCAGCAGCAAAATAAATTCCTCGAAATGTTAATTAACAATGAAGGTATCAACCTCCTTGTCCCAATGGGAAATGAGGCTCTTTCTCTAACTTCATCTGTGATCAATTTTACAGCTCAAATACCTTCAAAAATAGCAGAAGCAATGGGTCACAGCTACAATGGAATGACAACCTCAGGTAAGAGAATAATTATGTGTCCGATTAAACACATGTCCTACCCTCCAGCTCGTGATGCACAAAAGAAAGTAGCCAATCTCATTATTGAATCATACAATTATTTAAATAATGGTTAATCGTTTTTTATGGATGATAATACTTTTACAAACTAGCAGAGCTAATGTGGCTAACCTTAAGAAAGGCCTGTAAATTAAACGTTAAACAAGACCACTTCGCACCCTAATTTGACGAGAATTACAATCAAGAAAACTCAGCACAAGCAGAAAAAACGGTCGAAATGCAAGGGGTTTGACATCAAGGAGAAAAGCATCAACATCTCCGACAAAACGGTGTAATATGTGCGATTTTTACTGGTGCCTGTTACACCGGTATCAACGGAGATGAGATTCCCTCGAGAGAGTCATGAACAACCTCGCACAAAAGGCCTGTAAAATATTGAAGAACTTCAAACTGCTCAACACCGCCCCTGGCCATCCCGGACAGGGGCGCAGCACTCAACGAAAAATAAGCCTTATGAACACCATCCGGGAGCAGACCAAATCCAAAGGGATTGCCGAGACTGGCACACACACCTCCTGCATGGTCGTAACGGAGCCCCGGTCATGAGAGCAGGTATACTTGTTGAGATAATCTCCGCCATGCTCATGGGAACCCTCGGGATATTTTCACGCAAAATTGACCTGGATCCACGTCTCCTTGCCTTTTGCCGCCTTTTCATCGGCAGTGGCTTCCTGCTGCTCACCCTCATTTTCTGCGGCCGTCTCCGCGAATTGCTTCACCGGCCTGGTCTACGGGTACTCGCTGGCGGGGTCTTTCTCGGTGCCTTTGTCGCCACCTATTTCATGGCACTGCAGCTCACCTCGATGGCCAACGCCGTCATCCTGCTCTTTCTTGGTCCACCCATTGCTTCCATCTTCGCCCATTTTTTCATGGGTGAGAAGCTGCGAAGCATCAACCTGGTACTCATTGGCCTTGCCATCCTCGGTTTCGCCATGCTGCTGGAATTCAAGTTCAACTTCCCGCTCCATGGCCGCCTCGGCAGAGGACTGCTCTTCGGCATCGTCTCCGGCATCACCTACGGCGGCTTTATCATCTGCAACCGAACAAAAGGGACGGCGCCCGCGTTGAATCGTACCTTCTATCAACAGCTGGTGGCCAGCCTCTGCCTTATTCCCTTTCTGCTCTCCGGCTGGCATGAACTGCTCGGCAACACGGGTAACACATGGCTGTGGCTTCTCGGTCTCGGTTTCTTTCCCGGTTTTATCGCACTGTACGGCTCAGTCTTCGCCCTTGAACGACTGCCGACAGTCGTCTTCGCAACACTCTCCTATCTCGAACCTCTCTCTGTCGTGCTTTTCGGCTGGTATCTCTTCGGGGAAAATCTGAGTGCAATGCAGGCGGCTGGCTGCGCCCTGGTGCTGGCCAGTGGAGTGGTAACGGGCGTGTTGCGGGAGTAGAAAAATATTGAGGAAGTAGAAGAAAAAGAAAAACGCGGTTCTGTACAGCGCCACAGGACACCGAACAGAAACCACGTTTTTTCGTCCCTGCGCAGCCCAAAAAACAGTCTGGCAGGGGAAAGAACTGGAAGAGGATTACTTCACTGCCAACAGTTCAACCTCAAAGTCGAGATCCTCTCCGGCCAGCGGGGCGTTGGCATCGAGGTAAATATGGGTTTCTGAAATCTTGCATACCGTAGTGCGCAGGAGCTCACCGCCGGGCCCACCAACCTCCAGCATCATCCCCACTTCCGGTTCCAGATCAGCCGGAACCTGATCAAGCGGAGCTTCAATCATCATGTCGGGATTCCGTTCGCCGTAGGCCTCAGCACAGGGGATGTGAATTTTCTTTTTCTCCCCCACCTCCATACCAATCACACCCTTCTCAAAACCAGGAATCACCTGACCGCCCCCCACCTTGAACTGCAGCGGGTCGCGTCCTTCGGAAGAGTCAAAAACTTCACCATCCTTAAGAGTTCCCTTATAATGCACCTGGACTGTATCGTCTTTTTTTACCGTCATGGGAGAGTTCTCCTTGTCAAAATTGGACAAACGCCTGTGTCACGCTTGTTTGTGTTGCGGCCATACACCGCCTCGCAGGATTGCAACTAAAACCATAACATCTTGTTTTACAAGCACTTCTGCAACATTTGCATCCTATCAACATAATTATTCAGAGTATTCTTCACTTTTTATTACCTGGAACTTCTGACGTTCCGTCCTATAATGTGGCATAGTGTGGCAGAAAATTCATCCTGTGAAATAATTTAAGGAAAACAATGCGCAAGACCAAAATCGTCGCAACTCTCGGACCCGCAACTGATTCTGTTGACAAAATTTATGACCTTATCATGGCGGGGGTGGATGTTACCCGTATTAACCTCTCCCACGGCGACCGTGCCAGCATCGAGAGGGCAATCAATCTTGTCAAAGAAGCTCGGGAAAAGGCAGGAAAACCCACCGCCATCATGCTCGACAACCGTGGTCCTGAGATCCGTGTCTGTGAAATTGAAGGTGCCCTGCAACTTATCGCCAGGCAGACCTTAACCCTTACAGGCGACAACACCTTTCACAGCACCGACCGAATAGGCTGCAACTACACCGGCATCGCGAAAGATGTTTCTGTGGGAGAAAAAATTCTCCTCGACGACGGCAAGATTATCCTCATCGTCGATAAGATTGAAAAAGACGATATTATCTGCACCGTACAGAACAGCGGAAAACTGAGCAGCCGTAAACGGGTTGCTCTGCCGGAATCCATCGTCAATCTTCCCGCCCTCTCCGACAAGGATGTCGAAGACATCATTTTCGGTGTGGAACAGGGGGTCGATTTCATTGCCGCCTCCTTCATCCGCAAGGCCGAAGATGTATGGGATGTACGCAAACTGATCGAAGAGCACGGAGGAAACCTCGCCATCATCTCCAAAATTGAGAACCAGCAGGGTGTGGACAATGTGCAGGAGATTCTTGAAGTCTCTGACGGCATGATGGTCGCCCGCGGGGACCTCGGCGTTGAGTTGCCTGCTGAGCAGGTGCCGATTATTCAAAAGAAGATCATCCGCATGGCCAACGAGGCTGGCAAACCGGTAATCACCGCCACCCAGATGCTGGAATCAATGATCACCAGCCCATCCCCCACCCGCGCTGAAGCCAGCGACGTCACCAACGCCATCTTTGACGGCACCGACGCGGTGATGCTTTCCGCCGAAACCGCCGTGGGCCAGTATCCGGTGGAGGCCGTGCAGTTTCTCGTGCGCTGTGCTGACAGCGCCGAGGCTGCCATGGATTATCAGGCACTGCTCGCCGATGGTCTGCGTTATCGCAAGAAAACCATCACGGACTCAATATCCTACGCCTGCTGTGCTACAGCTCAGGACCTTGGAGCTCAGGCAATCATAACCTCCACGACCTCCGGTTCCACCGCACGAATGGTCAGCCGTTACCGGCCCGGCACTCCCATTATCGCCGTGAGCACCAACGAAAGTAAACTGCGCCAGCTGCAGTTAGTCCGTGGAGTAACCACCCTTCCCGGACGCAGGCCATCCTCCATGAATGAACAGCTTGACATCTGCGTTGAAACCGCCCAGGAGGCAGGTCTGATCAAACACGGCGACCTCGTCGTCATCACCGCCGGTATGCCACTCGGCATGGTGGGCAGCACCAATCTGATCAAGGTTCGGACGGTGGCCAACATCTGCTTGCTCGGCCAGGGAACCTCTCCAGGCGTAGCTGAGGGTACGGTGCGTATCATCCGCAAACATACTGACTGGGAAAATCTGCCGAAAGATGCCATCGTTGTCTTGCAGAAAACCGACCGCAGTATGATGGAGCAGCTGCGCTTCGTCCGCGGCATCGTCGCTGAGGCAAGCGGTCTCACCTCCCACGCGGCCATTGTCGGCCGGGAGCTCTCCATCCCCGTAGTCTGCAACGTTCCGGACGCTACATTTACACTGGAAAACGGTCAAATAATTACTATCGATGGTGCCTCCGGGCAGGTCTCTTTCGGCCGGGCATCTATATGAAAAAAGAGAAGATAGTAGTTATCGGCGGCGGTGCGGCAGGTCTGCTCGCCGCCACCGCCGCCGCCCGCTGCGGTGCCGAGACCCTGCTGCTGGAGAAGATGTCCCGTACGGGGCGCAAGATCGGCATCAGCGGCAAGGGGCGCTGCAATATTACAAACTCCGCAAGTGTTGAGGAATTTCTCCCCCATTTCGGGCGAAACGGCCGTTTTCTCCGGCAGTGTTTCCAAAATTTCTTTTCAGAAGATATTATCAAAATCCTTGGAGAGCAGGGAGTTCCCTCCGTACTTGAACGCGGTGGCCGCTGGTTTCCGCGCAGCGGTCAGGCAATGGATGTGGTGCGCGCCCTCTCTCAACTGGTAAAAGAAAGCGGAGTGCAGGTTCGCCATGATACACCGGCAGAGGAGATTATTCTGCGTAATGGTGCGGTGTGCGGAGTCCGTGCCGGGGAAAAACTGATTGAGTGCAGTCGGGTTATCCTCGCCACTGGCGGTCGTTCCTATCCACGTACCGGCTCCTCCGGAGACGGCTATCCCATTGCCGCCAAACTCGGGCACACGGTGAGTGAACTCTATCCGGCCCTGGTCCCGCTGGTGAGCAGTAAAAAACTCACAGGTCTCGACGGCCTGAGTCTGCGCAACATTTCTTTGCGCCTCTTCGTCAATGGCAAATGCAAGGCACAGGAGTTTGGCGAGATCGCTTTTCAGGATGGTAAAATTGCAGGGCCGCTGGTACTGACACTGAGTGAAAAAATTGTGCAGCTGCTCAAAAAGGGAAAAGAAATTGAGCTGACCGTGGACCTGAAGCCGGCACTGGATAAGGCAAAACTCGACGCACGCCTGCGCCGGGATCTGGAAAAACGCCGCGGAGAACAGATAAATTCCATCCTGCGCGGCCTGCTGCCGGAGGAACTGGTGGAGATATGTCTTCACGAGTGCGAACTTGATGACAGCATCGACACTACAGCCTTTCCGGCAAAACAGCGGCTAAAACTCCTGCACTGGTTGAAAGATTTCCGTCTGCCAGTGGTCGGATACGGCGGCTGGGCGGAGGCCATTGTCACATCTGGAGGCGTCTCACTGAAAGAGATTGACCCGCAGACCATGCAGTCGCGGCTGGTCCCGGGGCTTTACCTCGTCGGGGAGCTTCTCGACCTCGCAGGAGACACCGGCGGCTTCAACCTGCAACTCGCCTTCTCCACCGGCTGGCTCGCTGGAGAGTCAGCGGCGAAAGCCATAGCTGTCTCTACTCCTCATATGCCTTGACGGCGGAAATTTTCATTGTATAGGCCGTCTTAATCTCAATGCTGCCCGCCTCAAGTCGCACTCGGCTGGTGCCGGATCCCGCCTGCAACGTCCCACTCGCAAAAACGGGAAGCGAGGGCAGCGGTAGATTCATCTCCTCCGGCACTGTCACCAGCACCGTCTGATTTGCCGGTGGCGGCGGGTCATGGGCCTTGCCAATCCACGGAACCAGTACACGCATATTTTCTTTTCCCTCAACGGGAAGCAAAAAACCCGGCAGGTCCACCTTTTTTTTCAGCACTGCCGGATTCACCTTTCCCGCACCGGAATTCCGGATATCACGATATTCAGCCCAGTCAAACCCGCGTGCCTTGAAATTTTCGACAGCCTTGTTCAGGTCTTCAATGAGGTCGGCATCATCGGAATCGATCTTCTCCGGCTGGGTTTCCTTCATATAAACAACCCAGCCCGCCAGTCCCTTATCCGCTTCGGAAAAACTCTGATAGAGATTCTCCTGCGGCGAGGTGCCGGGAAGAGAGAGATCCTGCCATTCAACAGCTTTCACCAGCTCGACATCATCAAGATTAGCGGCACTGCCAACCGTTACGGAGAGCAGCAGCAGGCACAACAACAAACATCGCATTCTTTCTCCAGTACAATGAGGATATGGGGGCAGCAGGTCTTTTGCTCAGCGAAGTCCGAACTCTTCATACACCCCGCCAAGGGGAACAGCATAGCAACTCCAGTTTCCCTGTCCACCCTGGTCACAGCTGTAGTTAATTCCAAGGACTCTACTGCCCGTAGCAGGGTCAACCAGCGGCCCACCGTGGAAGGAACCGGGCAAATTCATAGCGGATTTGAGATAGATACGGCCGGATTGTCCACGATAAAGATCCACCACCTCTCCGCGAATACTTTCCAGAACGCTGCCACGCCGACCACCTACGGCAAGGAGAGGCGCCCCTTTCTGCAGACCAGATTCAGAGAACTCCTCTTCACCTTTGAACTGTGCGGCCATCTGCTCTCCATCCACCTGCAGGAACTCCATTGACTCACCCTCAAGCTCAAACAAAGAAAGTGCGTAGTTTTTTCCTTCCACGATGGCACTCGCCCTGCGATGGCTGCCGTCGGCAAACACCAGCACATAGTCCGAGGGCTGCAATCCTTTCTCGAGTTTTTGCACCAGTCCGCGCCACTGTGCGGCGGTCTTTTCACCCATTTCCAAACGAGTGCGGGCTGTGACCTGTTCGGGATCATTCTTCTTCACCAGAAAAGCCAGTCGTGCCTGCTGCGCCTTCACCCACTTCTCTGCGGTGGCAAGGTTGCTTTGTGCCCAGCCCTGCTTGCGAGCCGAACCCTCAACCCCCCCCCGGGCGGTAACCACATGTTTCCCATCGAGGAGAAATCCGGACACCGGTCCCCATGGTGTCTGCACCACCACCGTGCCAAGGTAAACCCGTCCGAGCCCCTGCGGGGCTTGCGCTGGCAGCGTCATTTTTGCAATCAGGGAATTACGAACCTCCTCTGCAGCCTTACTTCCCGCCTCCAGACCGGCCGTCACTTCTACAAAGCGTTTTGTTGACGAGATACCGGTGTTCTCATTCTCCTGCTGCGTCGGTACAATTTTCGCCTCTGATCCCACCGGAGCAACGGTCTTATCCTGCTCCACCGCAGGACGCAGTGCAGGGGTTCTGTGGAGGATATCCCCCCCTGTCAGTTGAAAAACCAATGCTGCAATGACACATAACAAAAGAAAAATAAGCAGAGAAAAAAAGAAAAAAGGACCGCGGGCACTGCCGGAAACGACGCCCTCCGATTCTTTGAATCTGGAGGTCTTCTGCCTCACAACAGGATGCTTCACAGAATGGGACCTGTTTACAATCGGGATTTCCGGTCTTTCAATTTTTACCGTGTGCTCTCCAGATGAGGGGGAGAGTGAGGTGAGATCCGCTCCACAGAGAGTACATTTCGTCGTACCCTCGGGTTGTCGGGCCTTGCATTCTGGACATTCCATAGTGTTATCCATAGTTCAGGTATTAGATCGCGCGTGCCAGCAAAAAAAAGAAGCAGAGCACGGAGTTATAAGGGTACCTTGAATAATCGGTCTTTTGCCTATATTCTTCGTTACAGTTAAAAATTTATCCTTGGAGGTAAGCGCTATACTCCGATATCAAAATTATACCTGCGGTAAATTTCCTCCTGTGCCTCGAATATGAACGAAATACAAGCGGTTTCAATGGACCCATAATTCGTCTATTGTACAACAGATTATATTCACGGGAAAACAATTTCAAAAAGAGTGCCATTTACCCGCGAGGGTCATCTGCTCAGGGAGGCGGACAAACAACGTCCGGAAGAAGCGAAAACGGTGCCATCGGGGCATCAAGCAGCGCCCCGAAGACACGAAAGAGTTCCGCCTCCCTGACAGTAATCTGTCTGTCCGCGACGATCACCTGCCCACAGCCCTGAAGCAACCTTTTCTTCGCCGCCGGTTTCAGCCGGGCAAGGGTGGACAGTGCCCGCTCAAGCGTAGAATACTCCGGTATCCGGGACAGCCTTTTTACGCCCTGAATTCCCATGGCCTGCACCCCGGCGGCAAAACTCTCCGCAATCCCGCCATTGTTCTTTTCTTTTACCTGTCCCGCAATGGCAAGAGTGGAAAGCAGACAGCTGACAGCCTCCCTTCCATTCATAACCTTCAGAAGACGCATATCGCGAGTAAGACGCTTGCGCAGGAGGGAGAGGAAGACCCACTCCCGCAGTTCAAGTCTGCCATCTGCATCCACAAGACGGCCAGCCAGTGTAAGATACTCCTCACTCTGCCGGAGACTCATACTGCGCAGTGCGGGCATGGCAAGATCAAAAAGGGGGAGACGCTGTGCCTCCGGCAAATCATATTCCAACCACTTTTTGAGAAGCCGAAACATCTCCTGCGGCAGGTAATTACGCAGAAGCGTCCTGCTCTTTTCACTGCCCTCGAAAATCAACATAAGGGGGAGAAGGCGAGCTGTGCAACTCCCGCTCGCAAGGGAAAGGAGTTCCGGCGGAATTCCCTGTTTGAGAAGACGGCCAACGTTCGCATCTACCCCGTCCGCTTCCGTCTCACCCCGAAGGTCAGGAGAAGCGACAATTCCCACAACGGCAGCGAGAGCTGTTTGTTTCCTGACAGACGCATCTGCCCCGAAGGCTGCAGGAGATGCTGATCCCGTCTGTTTCTTTTGCGCAAACAGCCAGCCATCAAGCGTCCCGTCCCAGGCGGGATCAATCGCCAGAATACGTCGTTCAAGCGGGGGATGATCAGAAAGAGCCGCAGTAAACAGTTTGGACTTTTCCCTTTCCGCTGACCCGAACATCATAAAACCCATTTCCCTCGCCTTTTCCGAGCACATGCCAGGACGACCGGCACTCTGTGCCAGCAGACGTTTCAATGCGCCACCAATGGTATCACTGTCCCGGGTAAACTGCACGGCACCGGCATCGGCAAGAAACTCCCGCTGTCTCGACACAGCTGCCTTGAGCAGCAGGGATGCAAACTTACCCCCGACGCCAACCAATAGAAACAGTAAAGAAATAAAGAAGACCACGGGCCCCGGCTTCGAAAGCGCACGAAGCTTCTCCTCAGAAGAAGCTGTCCCGGGCAGAAAAGCAGTGCCAAGCTGTGAAAGGCTGGTCAATGCACCAGCCATCGCCATCAAACGCATATTGAGACGCATATCACCATTGAGTATATGGCTGAATTCATGGCCGATTACCCCCTGCAACTCTTTGCGGGTAAAGTGATCAAGTGCCCCCTGCGTGACCCCGATTACCGCCTCATCCGGGGTATTGCCGGCAGCAAAGGCATTCAGACTCTGCTCTTTTCGCAGAAGATATACTGGTGGCACCGCCGTCCCGGAGGCCAGCGCCATCTCTTCCACCACATTGAGAAGCTGCTTTTCAGAAAGGGTAGTAAGCGTCTCCGTATTGAGCAGCTGGCCACCCGTGGATTCAGCAATACCTGCCCCACCGCCCCGCCGCCAGCTGATGTAATTGAAAAAGGAGAAGAGAAAGACTACAACAGAGATAACAGTGGCAGCCATCAGCCCGTGCAGAACAGGCCCCCCCGTACGGGACAGCGTGCCTGCCATATTGTCGCCTGAAAAGAAGTAGATATGGAAGAAGCTGTTTACAAAGGGGATCATGCACAGGACGAACCAGTAGCAGAGAGAGACAACAAACACGAGCAGGATGAAGTAAAGCAGGAGCCACCTCGTCCGGCGTCTGGCGTTGTCCTGTTGTTGAAAGAAGTCCATTGTTCCGGTGAGAGGGTAGAATGACTCGGAAACAAAAAAAAAAGCAGCAGCCGCATACGCCGTTCGGGGCACCCGTTTCTGCTGCTGTCAAAAAATCACTGCGCCCCTTTTCAGAAGGAGACCTTTGGCGCAGCCTGAATCTGTTCATGATCTTCAAACTCGAGAAGCTGTGCAGGTTTGAAGTGGAACATTCCACTCACCACACTGGCCGGGAAACTTTCCCGCGTGCTGTTGTACACGGTGACTGCATCATTATACCCCTGACGGGCAAAGGCAACCTTGTTTTCCGTAGAAGAGATTTCCTCACTCAAGGCCATCATGCTGGTGCTTGCTTTGAGATCAGGATACGCCTCAACAACCAGATTGAACCGGCTGATGGCACCCTGCAACTGCGATTCCGCTGCACTAAGGCGCCCCATTACCCCTGCATCCTCAGGATTTTCTCCCGCCTGCTTCAGCTCCCTGACCGCCATGTTCCGCAGAGTGGTGACCTCAGTCAGTGTTTCACGCTCATGTTTAAGATAACCTTTTGCCACCTCGACAAGATTGGGGATGAGATCGTAGCGACGCTTGAGCTGCACCTCAATCTGGGCAAAGGCGTTCTTACTGCGGTTACGCAGGACAATGAGACTATTGAAGAGACTGACAAGGAGCATCGTCAGCCCGGCAAGAATGGCACAAATAATAATCAGAGCAAGAAACATCAACGTTCTCCTGAACACGAGATGTGGGGAAACCTCTTTCATAATGGAGCCTTGAATAGTGAGAGATTACGATCAAAATCAAGGCACAAAAGGAAAATTACTGAAGTCAGAGAGAAGAGCCGAAGGGAATCGTCGACTGCAGCGTCTCATCCACAACAGGCCCTCTGCCGCTGCTGACTACAATCTGATTCTTCAGTGTCTTCACCTGCTGCATTGCTCCGTTCCTGTCCCCCGCCGTTGCTGCCCCCCCAGAAGCAGGCCAGAAGAGGAAATACCACAACCCGCCAGCGGCAATCACACAAAACAGCAGGGTGAGAGCAACCGGAATCCGGGGGAATTCCGATTGTTGCGGTGCTCCTTTCGCCACCTTTTTGTTACGCTGGCAGACCATCCTGGCTGTGGCAAAAATGGCCCTGCACCGCTCACATTCGACTCGTCCTGTCTGGACATGGCCGCATTTAGGACAACGCATTCACTTTTCCTGTCATGAGGGAACATCAAATAACCAGTCTTTCGCCCATTTTCTTCGTTATAGTTAAAAATTTATCATCAGGATATCAAAAGAGCTGTGGTAAATTTTCTTCTGTGCCTCGAATATGAACGAAATACAAGGTTATCCAGGGGACCCATGAATTCCTGTTTAATAGACAAAAACGCAACGATTCGATATTATAGCAGAAATTTTTTTAAATATCACGAGGGAGAAGATCATGCCGATCATAATCAGTAACAACGTCATTCTGAGTGATGACGAAGTCGAGATAAGTGCTGTTCGCGCACAGGGAGCCGGCGGGCAGAACGTCAACAAAGTCGCCACGGCCATCCATCTGCGCTTCAATATTATCTCCTCCTCCCTGCCTTATTTCTACAAAGAGCGTCTCCTGGCAAAGAGCGACGGGCGAATCACTGCCGATGGCGTGGTGGTCATCAAGGCACAGCAGTACCGCAGTCAATTGAAGAACAGAGAGGACGCTGTCACCCGCCTTGTTGAACTGATCCAGAGCGTGACGGTTACACTCAAGAGAAGACGTCCGACCCGGCCGGGGCGAGCGTCGAAAGAGAAACGACTGCAGGGTAAAAACAACCGCAGCCGGGTAAAAAAAATGCGAGGAAAGGTGCACGAAGAGTAAAGGGGACATCGAATAATCACCCATCTTCTTCGTTACAGTCAAAAATTTTCTCTCGAAGGGAAGTACTGGGCTCCGATATCAAAGTTATGCCTGCGGTAAATTCCCTTCTGTGCCTCAACAACTTGTTTCACAGCCATGCCAATCAGCGTGCTCAACCGTGGCAGAGCAGAGGGATCCGTTTTATAAAACGCTCAATCTCTTTCCGCTGTCTGTCCTTGTCCTGTTCCCTTTTCGTCCTTGAAAAAACTTACCTCGATAAGGCGGCAACCTCGCTGTAGTGCAGTCCGGTACCACCAAAGATATCAAGAGCGCTGCCAACGGTGTAGTCGAGGCGACCGCCGCTCAACTCCTCAATAAGATGAATATCTTCCATGCAGCTTATTCCCCCCGCGTAGGTGGCGGGAATTGGAGAGAGTCGGCCGAGGCGGGCAACCAGCTCCCGTTCCACCCCCCGGCACTTCCCTTCCACATCCACCGCATGAATAAGGAATTCGGCACAAAATGCCGCCAGCTCCTGTAATATGCTGCCATCCACCACTACCTTTGTAAATTTCTGCCAGCGGTCGGTGACGATATAGTAATCATCAGCTCTGCGACGACAGCTGAGGTCCAGAACCAGTCGTTTTACCCCCACCGCGTCAACAATTTTTCTGAGACTGTCCATATCAATTTCACCGTCCTTAAAAACTGCAGAGGTGACAATAACATGGGATGCCCCCGCCTCGATCCAGCTGGCAGCATTTTCAGCGTTGACACCACCACCGAGCTGCAGGCCTCCCGGCCAGGCGGCGAGGGCCTCTTTTGCCACAGTGTCATTGCCTGCGCCGAGCTTGATAATATGCCCTCCGGTAAGATTATCCCGGCGGTAGAGTTCGGCAAACCAGGCAGGCGGCTTTTCGGCAACAAAGTTGGTATCGGGGCTGGCAGTGTCAGTCAGTGAACCACCGACAATCTGTTTAACAACACCGTCGTGCAGATCAATACAGGGACGAAATTTCATAGCCTTTCAAGGTTCGAGGGGAGAAAGAAGGAATAATAAAAAAGGGGCAGAACGTCCTTAAAGAACGCTCTGCCCCTTTCAAAAAACGCCATGGAAGGGCAAAGAATCAGCCCTTCTTGATCAGCAGGGTGGAGGGATCCAGGTTAAGTGAGGTCCCAACCTTCACTCTGGAGGAATCACTCTTGAGAATGTCGAGAGTAATCTCTTTTTCCGCCGGACTGATGAGCAACACGTTGTTAAAAAGGTCTTCGATTTCATTACAGGGTGCCGGAACACCGGAAGCGCTCTTCCGGTCATCACCCCGATGACTGGTGGCAGAGAACCATGCCATCTGCAGATTGCGCTCTTTGATAAAGGCAATCAACTCTTCAAGATCAGAGCGGGAACAGTTTTCAAAATCATAGTCATCAATAATCAAACAGTCCGGGCTGAAAATGTCCTGATCCACCAGGTCATCAAAACGCTCGGCAAGCAGAGCTTTGGAGAAAGAACTCTCTTGAAAAGTCATGATCATGCGCTGCTTCATGACCCCGGGGATCTTTTCCATATCCTCGCCATTGATGGTACGCAGCAGATCGGCATACCAGGTACGGGTCTTTTCCACACCTGCGCCGATGGCAACGTGCAGCACTTTATTCCCCTGAAGCATATTGTCCAGAGCAAACTGTACCAGAATAGCAGTCTTCCCAACACCGGCGCGGGCGATAACCAGGCCGATGGAGGGGGCTTGTGTTGAGGCGCTGATGTCCAGCGCCCGCAGGGGGGTTTTCTCGTTCAATTGATTTCCCATGAGTTCACCTCATTTATAATGGATAGCTCCCGCATAAGACTTCACCAGGTGGAGCAGCGGGAGACATTCTTATAGTTTACTCCCTGACACAAAAAATATCAGGAATACCGTGTTCGAGCGGCGGAATCAGCCGTTCTTACGTTCCTCTTCATATTTTTTGATCAGTTCATCACCAACGCTTTTCGGAACCGGCTTAAAGTTGGCGAATTCCATGGTAAACTCAGCCTTGCCCTGAGTAAGTGAACGCAGGGTGGTGGAATAACCGAACATCTCAGAGAGCGGAACCTCGGCCTCAATAACAGAATAGCTGCCGTCTTCGTTTGTCCCGATAATCATGCCGCGACGCTGGTTGATGGAACCCATTACAGGACCCTGGAACTCACTGGGGCCTTCAACCGCCACCTTCATGATCGGCTCCATAATGGTCGGACTGGCCTTCAGATAGCCCTCACGGAAAGCCCCTGCAGCTGCAAGCTGGAAGGCAACGTCGGAGGAGTCAACGGCATGGAAGGCACCGTCATTTACAGTGCAGCGGACACCGACAATCGGAGCACCGCAAAGTGCACCTTTTACCATCGACTTGTGAAAACCTTTATCACAGGAACTGATAAATTCGCGGGGAATGGAACCACCGACGATCTTGTCAACAAACTCGTAGTCGCCCTCTTCCAGCGGCTCCATAAAGCCGGCAACGCGACCGAACTGTCCGGAACCACCAGTCTGTTTCTTGTGGGTGTAGTTGAAATCAGCACGCTGGCTGATAGTTTCACGATAGGCAACCTGCGGAGCACCGACCTGAACCTCAGCCTGGTATTCACGCTTCATCCGTTCGATATACACCTCAAGATGCAGCTCACCCATCCCGGAGATAATGGTCTCACCGGTCTCATGGTCAACGAAGGTTTTGAAGGTGGGGTCTTCCTTGGTGAAACGGTTCAAAGCCTTGGACATGTTGATCTGAGACTTGTTATCCGCCGGAACAATGGCAAGAGAGATAACCGGCTCGGGAACATGCATGGAGGTCATGGAGACGTTCATGCCTTCAGCGGTGAAGGTATCACCAGAGGCACATTCAATTCCGAACAGGGCGACGATATCGCCGGAACCACAGTCCTCGATTTCTTCCATCTCATCGGCATGCATCCGGCAGAGGCGACCAACACGGACCTTTTTCCCGGTACGACTGTTGATCACGGTGTCGCCCTTGTGCAGTTCACCCTGATAGGTACGCACATAGGTCAACTGGCCATAACGCCCGTCTTCCAGTTTGAAGGCCAGCATGATAAGGGGATCTTCCGGATTGTTGGAAACTGCGAACTCTTCCTCACCCTTGTTCAAGTCAAGAGCCATGTTGGTAACATCAGTCGGAGAGGGCAGAAAAATATCAACAGCCTCAAGCAGCAGCTGTACGCCCTTATTTTTATAGGCAGAACCCATCATGACGGGGGTGAATTCAAGATCGATGGTGCCCCTGCGGATGGCGCTGTAGATAATTGCGGGATCAATATTGTCACGCCCCTCAAGCAGAGCTTCCATCAGCTCTTCGGAGTACATGGAGACCTCTTCGAGCAGAGCCTCGCGGCGTTCAGACGCCTCCCGGACCATCTCTGCAGGGATCTCTTCCATACGGATTGTTTCCCCATTGTCGCCATCAAAATAAACCGCCTTCATAAGAATGAGGTCGACCATCCCCTGGAGGTTGGCTTCAAGGCCAATGGGCATCTGCACCAGGTGGGCGTTGAGGTCAAGTTTATCCCGCAGCATGCCGGTAACCTTATAGGGATTTGCACCGGTACGGTCACACTTGTTGATGAAGGCAATGCGGGGGACATTGTAGCGGGTCATCTGCCGATTGACGGTGATGGACTGGGACTGTACCCCCGCAACGGAGTCAAGAATCAACACCGCGCCGTCGAGAACACGCAGTGCGCGCTCTACTTCCACGGTGAAGTCAACGTGGCCGGGGGTGTCAATAATATTAATGTCGATATCTTTCCAGGTACAGTGCGTAGCAGCAGACTGGATGGTGATACCGCGCTCCCGCTCGAGTTCCATGGAGTCCATTGTTGCGCCGACACCATCTTTACCACGAACCTCATGGATGGCATGAATTCTGTTAGTATAGAAAAGAATCCGCTCTGTCAGGGTCGTTTTTCCTGAATCAATGTGAGCGCTGATCCCGATGTTACGTACTTTGGACAAATCCTTGTTCATCTGCTGACCTCTACAACGTTATTGGCCGGTGGCTCCGACCGCGCTTTTAGAAAGAAAAGGGGGGGGTAAAGAATGAGAGATTTCGCTCGGATTCAGGATACAGCAAAAAACTTCTCTACGGGTATCTGTTTAATATTCCAGAGAAAAACTTTCGATTGCTGCAAAGAAACTGATAGAAATATCAATTATTCAAGGTTCCCGGAAGAGCCACAACCTTCCTGCAACTCCCGCCTTACAACCAGTTATCCTCCCGCAAAAAGGGAGAAATTTACGAAAAATAATCCTTCAACATAGACGATGGAAGGGCAAATTGCCAGCAAAAAAAGTGACGGGGCTCTTTCAGCTGCCGTCCCAGCCGAAGCAGGCAAGATCAATGCGGCCGCTGGCATCAAATACAATGCCTTCTTCTTCAAGGAGCTGACGCTGCCAGAGATGTCCTCCCGAACTGCGAGGGGAGATCCTTCCCTCCCTGTTAACGACGCGATGCCAGGGAAGATTGTATTTTTCGGAGGAAGAAGAGAGAAGCCGGGAAACCTGTCTGGCCCCCCGGGGACTTCCAGCAAGAGCAGCTATGTCGCCATAGGTGGTAACCCGTCCTGCCGGAATTTTTTGAAGCAGACCTGTTGCCTGCAGGGAGAACTGCTGCATAAAAGAACTCATTTAGAACTCGCGACAGGAAAGCCCGACGTGTCTTTTAAAGGGTTTAATATCAAAGAGCCCCTCTTCCAGGCAGCACCGAGCTCAAGATATTCAGACAACCGGAGATTCCTCCCCGGCAACTCCGCGTTGCTGCTTTTCCCGAATGGCGCCATGCGCTGAAGGGCTCTTCAGAATACCCTGGAAATCGCCCATCCTCTTTGTTACAGTCAAAAATTTATCCTCCGACAAAGCGAGGAACGAGACGTCGAGGTAAGCGACAGACTCCGATATCAAAGTTATACCTCCAGGGAATTTCCTCCTGTACCTCGAATATGAACGAAGTACACAATTATTCAAGAGACCCTTTATTGCTTTTTCCTCGGTTTCCGACTTCTCTTTTGTTCTGAGATCCGCGCCACAGGACTGCTCTTACCCTGCGTCTTTTGAAGATTTTGTCCCTGCCGCCGAGGAGACTTTCCATCTCTCGGCCGGGCAACCAGTGCTCCCTTCTGCTTCTCTTTGCGAGCAGGATCTCGCTCCACAAAGATCTTTTCGCCGGTCTGGAAGTCACACCCCGTGGCATACATCAGGGTGGACCATGTGGAGGGTGTCGGCGTGAAAATCTGCACCTGCTCCGGTGTCATTCCCAGCTTTTCATGACAGAAAACCCGTGTCTCCTCCATATCCCGCAAAGTACAGCCAGGATGCGCGGCGATAAAATAGTAGGTGAGAAACTGTTTCTTCCCGGCCTCCTTTGAGAGACGGTCAAACTCCTCCTTAAACTTCAGCAGCTCCTCAATATCGGGTTTGCCCATCAGTCGCAACACTTTTTTACTGGTATGCTCCGGAGCAAGTTTCAACTGGCCGGAGACATGATCACGGCAAATCTTCCGGATATAGCGCGCCCCGTTTTTGTGATCAGCGAGGATGAGATCCTGACGGATTCCTGAACTGACAAAAACTTTTTTCACCCCCGCTATCGCCTCAACTGCGGCCAGCAGATCGAGCTGCGCGCCGTGATCCGGTCGCAGAGAAGGGCAGATTGTCGGATAGAGGCAGCGCCGGTCGGGACAGGCACCCTTTTTTAACTTTTTCTGGCACTCAAAACCATACATGTTGGCGGTAGGGCCACCGATATCATGAATATATCCCTTGAAATCCGGCTGCGCTGCCATCAGCTTTGCCTCTTGAACAATCGACTCTTTGCTCCGGCTGCTCACCGTCCGCCCCTGGTGCACCGCTATCGCGCAGAAATTGCACTCGCCATAGCAGCCGTAGTGCGAGGGAATGGAAAAACGCAGGGTCTCCATTGCGCGCACCTCACCCTGTTGCGCATAGAAGGGATGCACCGCCCGCTCGTAATTGAGATCATGCAGCGCATCCATCTCCTCCTGCGTCGAGGGGAGAGGCGGTGCAGACAGAACCAGCCAGCGGTTGCCATATTTCTGGCAAAGTGGCTCAGCAGTGATGGCGTCCATATTATTATAGAAGAGCTCGAAGCTCCGGGCGTATGCAGCCATACTGCCCTGTGTTTCTTCAAAGGAAGGCAGCTCCAGTCCCCGCGGTTCATCAAGAATTCGGGCCAGCCCGCGAATTCCTTCAACCGACTGCCCGTCACGCAGAGCACAGGCAAACTCAAGGGCACTGTTGTGCCCCATACCAAAGATGAGATAATCCGCCTTGGCATCAAGAAGAATGGAACGCCGCACTTTGCGGCTGGTGGAGTCGTAGTGAGCAATGCGCCGCAGGCTCGCCTCAATCCCGCCGAGAAGGATGGGCACCGTGTTCTTGTTCCAGCGGCGAATGAGATTGGTATACGCAATCACTGCCCGATCAGGTCGGCGGATGTTGTCACCACCGGGGGTGTAATCGTCTCTTTTACGACGTTTCCCGGAGGCAGTGTAGTTGGCGACCATAGAGTCCACCGCGCCACCAGTCACCCCCCAGAAGAGGGTCGGCTCGCCGAGGCGGGTGATATCGACAGCGCTGTCGATATCCGGTTGGGCAATGATCGCCACCTTGAATCCATTGGCACTAAGATGGTGCCCGATAAGAGCAATCCCCATAAAAGGGGAATCAATCCAGGTATCGCCGCTGACGAGAATAATATCCGGACGATCCCAGCCGAGCTCGTCCATCTCCTGCCGTGTTGTGGGAAGAAACATAAAAAATCACCTCGTAAAGGATGCACAGGCCGAGTCTTCAACAACAAACCTCGCAGTGCAGAAAATAAGGGGACCTTGAATAACCAGGCTTTCACCCAGCTTCTTCGTTACAGCCAAAAATTTATCCTCCGACAAAGCGAGGAACGAGACGTCGAGATATCAGTCATGGCTCTAATAAATTTTCTCCTGCGCCTTGAATATGAACGAAATAGAAGGTTATTCAAGATACCCTGAAGACAAAAAAAAATTGACACCAGCCGCTGTGATATTATTCCCACTCTTAAAGATATTGGTAAAGAAGGAATTTCTACCATCATATACCATTAACGGCGGGGAAAAGATCACCCGTACTGTTTTTTTCGCAGGCGATGAAATCTTTGAGACCACAAGAATGAACTTTTCATGATATCGCTGGCGATGTTGACACGCGCATCATTGGCAGCAGCAGAGCGGGAAAAAGCAACAGCCAGCAAAATCCACATTGCAGCAGCCACGCTTTCCGAGAAACTGGCCAGGTTCTTTTTCTCAATTCAAGATCTGAGCGGGAGAAACATCCTGAATTGATTTGGTTTCTGAAAGTTTGCACGAGTATTCCCACGCGGACTTTTTTTTCGTCCTGCTCTGCTGTATAGTTCCAGACTTTCTGGAGCTGCAGGCTTCAGCGCAGTTTAATAAAGAATGTTTTCACCAATTTTACAGGAGCAACAATATGTCCAGCAATTTCGGAAAACTTTTTTCCATAACAACATTTGGCGAATCCCACTGCAGATCTGTAGGTGTGGTTATCGATGGCTGCCCTCCAGGCCTTGAGCTCAGCGAGGATGACATCCAGCCACAGCTCAACCGCCGCCGCCCGGGACAAAGCGCCCTCTCCACCGATCGCCAGGAGGCAGATCAAGTGTTGATCCTCTCCGGCACCGAAAACGGCAGGACCCTCGGGACTCCCATTGCCCTGCGGGTCAATAACAAGGACCAGCGCCCCGGCGACTACAGCGAGATGAGCAGTATCCCCCGCCCCTCCCACGCCGATTACACCTACCAGACGAAATACGGTATCCGCGCCTCATCCGGTGGCGGCCGCTCCTCCGCGCGCGAGACCATTGGTTCGGTGGCAGCCGGTTCCGTGGCAGACAAAGTACTGCGGGAAAAATTTGGTATTAAGATTGTCGCCTGGGTCGAAAGCGTCGGCGATATCGTCGCAGGTGCAGATGCGGTTGATCCTGAAACCATCACCCGTGACAAAGTGGACCGCACCATCATCCGCTGCCCCGATGAAAAGGCGGCGGAGTTGATGGAGAAACGAGTGGCCGAACTGAAAGACGAGGGAGACTCCATTGGCGGGGTGATCCGCTGCGTCATCCGCGGAGTACCCGCAGGCATTGGCGAGCCGACCTTCGACAAACTCGAGGCAGAGCTGGCCCACGTCATGCTCGCCATCCCCGCCACCAAGGGCTTCGAGATTGGCTCCGGCTTTGCCGGCACCACCCTCAAAGGCTCACAGCACAACGATCCTTTTATCATAAAAGGAGACTCCCTCGGCACAAAAAGCAACAACTCCGGCGGCATCCAGGGGGGCATCTCCAACGGGGAGCCCATAACCCTGCGCATTGCCTTCAAACCACCGGCCACCATTTCCCTGCCCCAGCAGACGGTAGATTTCGACGGCAAGACAGTCGAACTGGCAGCCAAAGGCCGGCACGACCCCTGCGTCGTACCACGGGCCATACCCATCGTCGAATCGATGGCAGCACTGGTCGTTCTTGACATGATTATGCAGCAGGAAGCCAGAAAAGCACTCAGTTTCACCTGAGACAGCGATATCGATCAGCTGAGAGCCCCAACAGACAAGGCCTCTCAGCTGATCGATACACCTTGAAGGATTTGTGAAAAAGATTTAATAAAGAGAGTTCTTTCGGATTTTTCGGCAGTTACGCCGAAGCATCCTCTCACTCATTCCTGCAGTTTTTGTTCGATGCTGTGTCTGGAAACAGCTTTGCTTCGCAGAAACTCCACCTGCGGTATTTGTTACCATGAGTCCGAAATTTGGCTTCAGCGCCCACTTTGAGCGCATATCACCTCCTGGGGGGCTCTTCCTCCTCGTCCTCAGTATCTTCATCGGCGCCATTACGGGACTTGCCTCCGTTCTCTTTGTCAAACTGATTTTCGCCATCCAGAGTTTCTCCTATGGCGGCATCCACGACCATTTCGCCTTCCTCGGCAACTGGGTTTATTTTATCGTCCCCATTGCAGGCGGTCTGCTCGTCGGCCCGCTGATCCTCTTTGCCTCCGAGGCCAAGGGTCACGGTGTTCCCGAGGTTATGACGGCACTCATCATGCGCGGCGGACGTATTCGCGGACGAGTTGCGGCTGCCAAGATTCTGGCCTCCTCCCTCTGCATCGGTACAGGCGGTTCCGCAGGCCGTGAAGGCCGGATTATTCAGGTGGGTTCTGCCTTTGGTTCGATCATCGGCCAGCTGCTGAAACTCTCCGATGATCGAATCCGCAACCTTGTCGCCTGCGGCGCAGCGGCGGGTGTCGCCGCCACGTTCAACGCTCCCATCGCCGGGGTAATCTTCTCCGTAGAAGTCCTGATGAGCGGCCTGGAGTTGCGCAACTTCGGCAATGTGGTCATCTCTGCTGTCACCGCCTCGGTGGTCAGCCGCAGCATCATCGGCAGTCAGTCCGCCTTTGATGTCCCAGAATATGCCATGAATTCCATGCCGGAGATCTTTCTCTACCTCGTCCTCGGCCTGGTGGCAGCGCTGGTCGGAGTAATGTTCATCAAGATGCTCGACTTCAGCGAAAACATCTTCGATAACTGGAAATTTCCCCAGATCTTTAAACCGGCCATCGGCAGCGTGCTGCTCGGGGTTCTCGGTTTTATCTACATGGGGCTCCCCGGCCTGCAGTTCCCCCAGCCGGGACCGCACACCGGCTATCTCAGCATTCCTCTTCCGCAGATGTACGGTGCGGGCTTTGCCGGGATTGAGCAGGCAATCAGCGGTGGCACTTTGTTGTGGATTCTCTGCGCGATGGTAATTCTCAAACCGCTCGCCACCTCCATGACCCTTGGCTCGGGAAATTCCGGAGGCGTATTCGCCCCCTCACTTTTCACCGGGGCCATGCTCGGCGGCGTACTCGGCCACCTCTTCAGCAACTGGTTCCCCGAGATGAATCTGCAGGTCGGCCCCTTTGCCCTGGTCGGCATGGCCGCTCTCTTTTCCGCCACCGCCCATGCCCCGCTGACAGCCATGCTCATCGTCTTTGAAATGAGTGGCGACTACGGCCTGATCCTCCCTCTGATGGTTGCCGGGGTGTCGGCGAGTTATTTTTCCCAGTGGCTCCATCAGGAGTCGATCTATACTATCAAACTGGCCAAACGCGGTATCCGCTTCCATGAGGGCCGCGACATGGATATCATGCAGGGGGTAAAGGTGAGTGAGGTTATGCGCGCCCATCCCGTCACCATCAACAAAGATGCGAGTTTCTCCGAACTGATGGCCCTGTTCCAGGAGACTTCCCTGCGCGGCTTTCCGGTGATGGCTGATGAGAACCGGCTGTGGGGCATCATCACTCTCGGCGATGTGCGCATTGCCCAGGACCAGGCAGATTTCAACCCGCGCGGTCTCACCGTTGCCAACCTCGCGAAAAGGGATATTGTGGTCATGTTCCCCGATGAGGCGATCTGGCTTGCCATTCAGAAGATGTCTCCCCGTGACCTTGCCCGCCTGCCGGTTGTCGAACGCGGCAGCGGTGACCGTCTTTGCGGGGTTATCAGCCGCTCCGACATCCTCCGTGCCTACGACGTGGGGGTAGTACGCAAACAGCGCGGAGAACTCACTGAGAGTCAGGCGACACTGCGCAAGCAGAAAGAGGCCGGCTATATGGAGTTTGTTCTGAAAGAAGATGACAACTGCAACATGGCGAAGATCAAAGATATCACCATTCCCGACACGGTGAGTCTGGTCTCAATCCGCCGGGGCGAACAGCTGGTCATTCCACGCAGCGAGACGCAGCTGCAGGCCGGTGATGTCATCACTGTATATGGCAGGCTCAGTGATATTGACGAAGTAAAAAATGTTATGAACGCCTGCATGCTCCCAAATACAGTTGAGCCGAAATGACAGCACGCCTTTTCCTCTCACTCGTCTTTACCATGCTGCTCTGGGCTGGCACCTTTATCAGCGCGCGCCTCCTCGCGGAGGAAGCGACGCCGTCGGTCTCGGCCTTTTTGCGCTTTGCCATCGCCTCCCTGTCACTGATCGGCATTATCCTTATCAGCGAAAAGCGCCTCTCCCTGCCCCCGAAAAAAGCGTGGCTTCCCCTTATTATCCTCGGAGCAACCGGTGTTTTTGCCTACAACATCTGCTTCTTCACCGGCCTTCGTTATATCAACGCCGGACGCGCCTCACTCTTTATGGCATCAACCCCGCTGGTGATTATCTTCGTCACCATCATCTCCGGCATGGAGAGAGCCTCACTGCGTAAAATTATCGGAGTGTTGACCTCCCTTATCGGCGCGACGCTCGTCATTACCAACGGGCACCCCCTCACCTTTCCTGGCAGCGGCAATTTCGGCATGGGTGAAATATCCCTCCTCGGCTGCGTGGCCAGCTGGAGCGCCTTCACCCTTGCGGGGCGGATGGCTCTGCGACACCTCTCCCCACTGCGCACAATCTGCTGGGCATCAATCGTCGGCTCCGCCATGCTCTTTCCCCTGGCCTGCCAGGACGGCCTCCTCACCAGCCTGCCAGCTCTTCCCTGGCAGGTATGGGCAAATGTTGCCTATCTTGGCGTCTTCGGCACCGCCGTGGGCTTTTCGCTCTACTACCAGGGCATCAAGACCGCCGGGGCAAGCCGTGCCGGAATCTTCATCAACCTTGTTCCCGTCTTCTCCGTCCTGCTCTCCTGGCTGCTGCTCGGAGAGGCCGTCCATCTGGCAGTCCTCTTCGGTGGAGCACTGGTACTCAGCGGAGTAAGTCTGGCCAGCTTCCCATCGCAGCAGGCGGAACCGCTCGACTGAACGCCCTCTTCGGGACTCCACCTTCAGATATCTTTTTTTGGCGATTACGAGTGAGTAATAATTCGTGTTTATCCGTGTCCATTCGTGATTCCTTTTGCATTTTGTAACCACGAATGGACACTAATTTTCACGAACAGGGACAACGCATTAAACGAAAACGTTTGTATCCGAAGTTAAGCCGTACAACGCACCATGATTATTAATCAACTTTGGGAGTCATCCAAAAGTCGGGTTTGAGCGTTTTACGCTTTAATATTCCGTGCTTTCCGTGTCTTCCGTGTCTTCCGTGGTTTACCAGGAGCATGAGAACAGACCGAATTCAACCACAAGGGCATTCTCTTATGGTTTTTTCAGTAATTATTCGTGTCCATTCGTGGTTCCTTTTGTCGTTTGTAACCATGAATGGATAAACAGGATACAAAACGGGGTATAACGCATAGAATAAACTGGTAGCAATTCTCTGTTTAATTTTAAAATATTTTTTTAATCTTTTTTGCCTTTATTCGCATGTTTAGAGCTTTCCTTTGGCAAAAAGTTTTTCGCTGTTCCGTTTTTTGCTTTTCCCCGTCTCCCGTCTCCCGTCTCCCGTCTCCCGTCTCCCGTCTCCTGTCTCCTGTCTCCTGTCTCAGTTCTGCAACAGACTGAAGGCAATCCACCACATGACACAACCGATAATGAAGTCCAGTAGCCGCCACGCCACCGGCCTGCGAAAAAGCGGGGCCAGCAGACGG
>JALNVI010000023.1 GCA_023231425.1 Desulforhopalus sp.
GAAGAGATTGCCGCCCACGCTCACAGCCACGAGGAGAAACCAGAGAGCAATGCTGCCGTAAATCAGGCGACTGTGTGCCTGCTGCAGCTGCGGCTTCGCCTCCACACTGTGGAGGAAATCAATACGCTCAGCGAGGCCGTAGTGATGCCAGTTCTTCTCCTCGCGGGTGCCGGTGATCCGGGCAATCTTCTCAAAGGTGGAGATGAGCGGCGCGGCCGTACCCATTGCCTTGAAGCTATAGAGGTCGGCCTGACGCTCAAAATTGCGGATAAACCAGCCGAAGATGAAACGGAAGAAGAGCACCAGGGCAAGAAGTGCCGGAATCGAGATGATAATAGCGGCAGAGCTGGCCGGAGAAAAGCCCAGGGCAAGAAAAAATGACCGGGGAAAATTCCACGACAGCATCATGCTGGAGAGCGGATCAAGCAACACATCAATTACCCCGGAAAATCCAGCGATAATAAACAGGTAAAGGATGAGATGCCCTTTCTTTACGTGACCGATCTCATGGGCGAGCACCGCCTCCCGCTCTTCCACTGTGAGCAGCTCAAGGAGGGCGGGGGTAAGGAGCACCGCGCGGAATCCCGGCAGGATTCCTACCACCGCCGCAGTGATCGCCCTGCCCTCGTGCAACGGCCAGAGAAAAAGCCTGGCGGTGAAATGCTGACTGCGGCAGAAGGCCTCCAGCTGGTCACGGATCTCCCCCGAAGGCATTGGCATACAGCCCCAGATACGGCGGATGAGTGTCGGCAGCAGTAACACCACGATAAGAGCAAGGAGGATAAAACCGCCGATGCCGTCGAGAAAGGTCCGCAGGCCTGAGTGCGGTAACAGCCCAACCAGATCATAGAGCAGTGAAATGAGCAGCCAGGGGAGCAATATTGGCAGGGTGCTCCTCAGGTTGGAGACCATCGTCTGTCTCACCGTGAAGTGTATCCCTGTGACCTGCGACATCGCCGGTCGGCCAGCCACCCAGACCTCCGACAGCAAACCGAGAAAGAGCGCCAGCCCGCCGGTGGTCTGCACTACGGTGAAAGTTCGAGCCAGCGGCAGCCGGGCGAGATACCAGCCGGGTTCACACAGGGAGAGGATCAACTCAAAAAAACCCAGTGCCACCCAGGAGAGCACCGTCTCAGTGTGGCAGGGGTTGTCGCCACGCCGCATCCCCCGGGCGAAGATTGCCCGCGCAGCGCGTTTCCAGCAGTAGAAAATCGCCACGAGCAGTGGCAGAGCCAGGAGAAACGGCAGCAGGGGCTGGCCGTCGCTTCCCCTGGCATTGAAGAGAAAAATGGCGACAACGAAAAGAATTATGCTGTTATACATGGCAGGCCCCGGGGCTGTATTCAGAATGGAAGGTCCTAATTTGAGGTGAGAAAGTAGTCTCTGCGGCAACTGATGTCAAACGAATGACGACCTCACAGCGTCGTCTGGTTTTTTCGTCAGAGACTTACATTTCAGTTGACTTTTCTGCCACACTGCATTTTATTAATGAGTTTATCATTTTGTGATACGGGCGCATAGCTCAGTTGGTAGAGCCATCGGCTCATAACCGATCGGTCGCAGGTTCGACCCCTGCTGCGCCCACCACTTTTCCAGCAGGCATAGTGCATGAAGAGACTTCGCTTGACCATACCGCCATTAGTTAAGGCGGGACAAACAGCATCGTCCTCCGCACCCCGGGCAAACAAAACCCACGGGATCAAGGCGGAAACAGCAGGGACGCAAAAGTCTACAAGGTGAAAGGTACACTCCAACTGGAGTGTACCTTTTTTCATTTTATTTGCGCCCTGTCCACAGAGAATACAGCAGGACATCAGCCATGAGCCTTACCGCCGGAAAACTTCTTGAAATAATTGATGCCATCACCCCGTTCCATCTCGCAGAAAGCTGGGATAACGTCGGCATGATGACAGGCAGCGCCACCTGCGAAGTCCGCGGGGTGCTGGCCGCACTTGATGTCTCCCCTCCAGTGCTCAAAGAGGCGACGGAACGCGGCTGCAACGTTATCCTTTCCCACCATCCGCTGATCTTCCACCCGCTGAAGCAGCTTCTTACCGACAGCGCCGAGGGGCGGATGCTGCAGGAGATTTTACGCGGCGACATCGTCGTTATCTCCAGCCACACCAGTTTTGATAACGCCGTCGGCGGTGTCAGCGACTGGCTCGGGAAACGGCTCGGCCTCGTTGACCGGCAGCCGCTGCTGCCAGGGAAATCCGCCGACACGGGCACTGGCACCATTGGCTGTCTTGCCTCCCCGCTCGCCGGCCATGCCTTCCTCAGCCGTCTGCTTGAAGTGCTCAACCTTCCCGGCGTACCGGTGGCAGGCGAACTTCCGGAACAGGTCCAGCGCGTAGCGATCTGCGGCGGCAGCGGATCCGGCTTTGCCCGCGAGGCAAAAAATGCGGGCGCAGATCTCTACCTCAGCGCCGAGATAAAACACGACACCGCCCTGTGGGCGGCAGCAAACCGGTTCTGCATCATTGACGGCGGGCACTATCCCACCGAGAAACCGGCCATGGAACTCCTCGTGAAGCGCATTTCCGAGACGCTCACCAGCCTCGGCGAAAGCCTTCAGGTGGTGGAGTCGGCAGCGGAACGAAATCCTCTGCAATACATGGAAAGACTATAGAAAAAACAGGCACAGACGTGCCCCAACCAGACCCGTTACAGGAGAGAAACCTTGATTCGAGAAAAACTGCATAACCTGACCACCTTACAAAAGATGGACCTTGAGCTGGACGAAATTGATAAAAGTGTGAAAGAAGAGCAGGCGGTCCTCGAAAAGCGCGTCGCGGCCCTTGCCACCCGCGAAGAGCAAATCGCCACCACGGAAGAGAGTATTGAGGCACAAAAACGTGAGAGCCGTATCCTCGAAGGTGAAATGAGCGATAAAATGGCGCATATCCGCGATCGCCAGGCGAAGATGATGCAGGTGCAGACCGGTCGTGAACAGACAGCCCTGCTCAAAGAGATTGAAGACGCGAAAAAAGTGGCCAAAGAGAGCGAGGAGAAAATCATCTCTCTCATGGAGTCGGTGGAAAAAATAACCGGCGATATCGCAGAAGAAAAAAATCTGCTCAAGGGTGAGAAAAAGCTGGTCGCTGAAGAAACAGAGGTTGTACGGACGAAGATTGACAGTATCAACAGAAAGCGCAAGGTCAAGGACAAGGCGCGTGAAGCGCAGGCCGCACTGCTTGATGCCGAAACACTAAAAAAATACACCACCCTGCGCGCACGGCGCAATGGCCTTGCCATCATCAACGTTGTCGGTGGTGTCTGTCAGGGTTGCTACATGATGATGCCGCCCCAGCGCTTCAACATGCTGATGAAGGGCGACCAGTTTTTCGATTGCCCCACCTGCCAGCGGATGATTTATTACAAGCCGGTTGTTGAAGAGTAATGGCTTCGTAAAAACTTCGATCTCCTGTGTCGAAAGAGTCTTTTCAACCTTCGATATGCCTTATGTGTTATCGTATGATCGAAAAGACCACTTCTCCTTGTGCATCTCTGTTTTAATGGAGTCATCTTTTAGAGTGTGATGGACTTTTTACGAGTCCATCAAGATTGATTTGTCCTGGTTGAAAAAAGGGACAGTTCGCATTAGTGTAGCTGAATCATTATTTCGTAGAATGACAGTTTGATTTTTGGAGCGGGTGCATGATCGCTCCGACCCTTGCGGTCGGGGAGGAAAGTCCGAACTCCACAGGGCAGGATGGTTCGTAACACGAACGCCGGGCGACCGGCGGAAAGTGCCACAGAGAACAGACCGCCTCCAGTTTTTTGGGGAGGTAAGGGTGAAACGGCGAGGTAAGAGCTCACCGCGCTGCGTGGTAACACGCACGGCATGGTAAACCCCATCCGGAGCAAGACCAAATAGGGAGATGTTTGAGGGCTGCCCGCCTGAGATCTCCGGGTAGGTCGCTGGAGGCGTCGGGTAACCGGCGTCCAAGTTAAATGATCATGGCCCCGCAAGGGGTACAGAATTCGGCTTATAACCCGCTCCATTTTTTTTTCAGGATCCCCCATGACTCAAACTTCTTCCACCGGCGACGACCCAGCTGGCAGGATCGCCGTCGTTATTGCCGCTGCTGGCATCGGAAGGCGCATGGGGGGCTCTCTTCCCAAGCAGTTCCATAATGTTGCTGGCGGTCCGCTTTTTCTCCACACCGCCCGTGCTTTCCTTGCAAGTCACCATATTTTCGAAGTAATTATTGTTGCGGCAGCTGATCACCTTGATGAAACTCAAACTCTCTGCGAGGAGTATCTCGGGAAAGATTCGCGGATGAAGTTTGTCGCCGGGGGCGCACGTCGACAGGATTCCGTTTTTAACGGACTGAAGGCGACCTCCGCTCCTTTCGCCCTTGTTCACGATGCGGCACGGCCGATGGTCAGTGAAAGAATCATTGCCGACTGCTGCCACGCCCTGCGCCTCGGCAAGGCTGTGCTCACGGCAATTCCGGTAGTGGATACAATCAAGCGCGTGGCTGCTGGCATTGTCACCGCCACCATTGACCGCACCGGCCTCTACCGTGCCCAGACTCCGCAGGGGGCCGCAACTCTTGTATTGATTGGCGCCTTTCAGCGCTTCGGCAGAGACGAGACCACCGACGAATCCTCACTCCTTGAGCTGGCCGGGGTGCCGGTGGAGATAATCCCCGGAGACGAGGAGAATTTCAAGATAACCCTTCCGGAAGACCTCGCAAGAGCAGAAGAGCGACTGAGGAACACTCCCCTCGAAAGAAAACCCTCCCCGTCCACCTCCTTCAACACCGCCCTGCCCCGTATCGGCCACGGTTTTGATGCCCACCGATTCGCCAGGGATCGCGATCTCATTCTTGGTGGAGTAAAAATCTCCTGGCCTCTCGGCCTCGACGGCCACAGCGACGCCGATGTAATCATCCACGCCGTCTGCGACGCCCTGCTTGGTGCCAGCGCACAGGGTGATATCGGCAGGGCCTTCCCCGACAGCGACGATCAGTACAAGGGAATCAACTCCCTGATTCTGCTTGAGAGGGTGATGCAGAGCCTTGCTCCCCTGCTGATTGGCAATATTGATATCACCGTCATCTGTCAGGCACCGAAACTCGCCCCCTATATTAGCGAGATGCGGCAGAACCTGCTGATCGACACACGCTTCTTTGCCGACCAGATCCACACCGCCGGATGCATCAACATTAAAGCGACAACCGAAGAAAAGATGGGCTACACCGGCAGAGGCGAGGGTATAAGCTGCCACGCGGTTGCTCTGCTTGTCCCCACCCCCCCGCAACCACGAGGTTGAGACCCATGAATATTCCTGTAAACAGCGAGCGTCTCGCCCGTAACTTCATTGAACTCTGTGAGATTGAAAGCCCTTCCCGTGAAGAAGGCCGCATTGCCGCCCGGTTGAAAGAAATTTTCACCACACTCGGTGCCGAATCAATCTATGAGGATAACTCCGCCGCCGCAACCGGCTCAGAGAGCGGCAATCTCATCATCCACTTTGCAGGCCGCGGACCTAAAGCAAATGAGAAGGGCTTTTTCCTTTCCTCGCACATGGATACTGTCCGTCCCTGCGCCGGAGTAAAGGTGGTACGTAAAGACGACCTCTTCACCTCCCTCGGCAACACCATCCTCGGTGGTGATGATAAATCAGGTCTGGCAGCGATAATTGAACTCTTGGAAATTCTCCGGGAAAACAAGCTGGACCACCCCCCTCTGGAACTGCTCATCACCACCTGTGAAGAGCTGGGGCTCCTTGGGGCAACCGCCCTTGAGTATGACAAGATCCGCTCCCCATACGGCTACGCTCTCGACGCCAACGGTATCAATACCGTTATCGTCCAGGCCCCTGCCGCCTGTAAATTTGAAATTACCGTCCATGGCCGGGCCGCTCACGCCGGCATGGCTCCGGAAAAAGGAGTCAACGCGCTGATGCTGGCCGCAAAGGCCCTCGCTCCGTTGCCCACCGGTCGCATCGGCAATAATTCAACCCGCAACTTCGGACGTATTGAGGGCGGCGTCGCCTTCAACATCATTCCCGACGAGGTGAAGATTCTTGGTGAAGTCCGCAGTCTTGATAACAACAGGGTTCCCATCTATCTTGATGAAATAACCGACTCCTTCCAAGCCGTCATCAATGCCTGGCTGCCGACAGAGGAAACAGTGGGATTTACCCCCACCTTCACCTTTAAACAGCTCGGCCGATATCCCGCCCTCAATCTTCCCGGCGAGAGTGAGGTGCTTGAAAGAGTGCACACTGCAGGGCGGATGCTCGACCGTACCATCACCGAAGCAATCGGCGGCGGAGGAAGCGATGCCAACATCCTTTCCGACAACGGCCTGCCCACGGCTGTGCTCTCCACCGGCATGGCGGCAGTGCATACGGTGGAAGAAAATATCACGCTGAAGGACATGGTTTCCGTCACCGAGATACTGGTGGCACTGGCAACAGCTGAGCAGCATTATCCCCAGGTTACTTGAATTTCTCTGATTGATAGTATAGTTTTGCTAATTTACCGTTCCTTTCTCCCTTAAATCCAGCCCGTGGGAAGCGAGAGCAGAGCACAAGTCGGCCCTGTTACAAAATTCCCTGAAGAGAGCGTACATGCAGACTCAGATTCCCTCCATTGATGAGCTCGAATTCGACAAACCACGTCACGAATGTGGTGTCTGCGGCATTTTCAACCATCCGGATGCCGCCAAACTTGCCTACTTTGCTCTTTACGCCCTGCAGCACCGAGGTCAGGAGAGCGCCGGTATTGCGGCCTCCGACGGCAGCCACGTCAACATCTACAAGGCGATGGGACTGGTCCCCGATGTTTTTTCCGAAGAGCATCTGCAAGAGCTGAAAGGTCACCTCGCCATCGGCCATGTCCGCTACTCCACCACCGGGGCCTCCAACGCCGTTAACACCCAGCCGCTGCTGGTCCGCCACCGCGGCCATACCCTTGCCGTGGCACACAATGGCAACCTTGTCAACGCCACCGCACTCCGCCAGAAACTTGAAGAGCACGGCTCCATCTTCCAGACCACCATGGACAGTGAGGTGGTGCTTCACCTCATGGCCCGCTCCGCCTGGCAGGGGCTGGATACTGCCCTGCAGTATGCCTTTTCCTCAATAAAAGGCGCTTTTTCCATGGTCTTGATGACAGAGGACTGCATCGTTGCCGTACGTGACCCGGACGGTTTCCGTCCACTCTGCCTCGGCCGTATTCTCAATGCTGATAACAGTGAAGGATGGGTGATTGCCTCTGAGACCTGCGCCCTCGACCTGATCAACGCCGAATATATGCGCGATGTGGAGCCCGGCGAGATGCTGATCATCTGCAATCAGGGGATGCGCTCCATCTTCCCCTGGCCGAAGCAGACGCCCCACCACTGTATTTTCGAGCACGTCTATTTCGCCCGCCCTGACTCGGAAGTCTTTGGCATCAATGTCTATCGGACACGCAAGGAGATGGGTAAACTTCTCGCCCGCGAATCGAAGATTGACGCCGATCTGGTGATGCCTTTCCCCGATTCCGGTAACTACGCAGCCCTCGGCTACGCTCAGGAGTCAGGCATTCCACTGGAGTTTGGCGTCATCCGCAACCACTACGTCGGCCGTACTTTCATTCAGCCAACCCAGTCCATGCGCGACTTTAACGTACGGGTGAAACTCAACCCGGTACGTTCCCTGCTCAAAGGCAAACGTATTATAATTGTGGAAGACTCCATCATCCGCGGCACCACCGGCAAATCACGGGTGGCGGCAATGCGCCGGGCGGGGGCAAAAGAGGTGCACATGGTGGTAAGCTGCCCTCCCACCCGCCATGCCTGTTATTACGGGATCGACTTTCCCACCGCCAGTCAGCTGGTAGCCTGTGGAAGAGACGTGGAAGAGATTGCCGAATATCTCGGCCTGGACTCCCTGCACTACCTCAGCCTTGAAGGAATGGTTGAGGCCACAGGCCTCTCCCGCGATAAGTTTTGCCTCGCCTGTTTCGACGGCATCTATCCAATAAAACCGGATACCAGCTTCCGCAAGGAGGCTCTTGAGGAGTAACGCTCCCGAGCAGAGGAACCATGGCCTTTATCGAGAATGCTATAGACTACCCGTCACAATTTTTTGACGCAGGCAACGGAGCCAATCCCATTGGAGAAATTCTTCACCTTGCCAGGGAGATAACCGGCTCAGACGTCCTTGTTCCGCTTGAGCGTCTGCACTACGATATTGTTGCCATGTTCTCCGGAAAAGACCTGGATTTCAAGGGTAATACCATGCCCTATCACACCCTCCGTCACACCATGATGGTGGCACTCGCGGCAATGCGCTACCTCCACGGCCTGCACTTCAACGGTCACCGCATCTCCCCGCAGGCCCTCTTGCAGGGGATGTTCTGCACCTATTTTCACGACAGCGGCATGCTGCTTAAGAGTGATGACCCCGCCACCTCCGGTGTGGTTTATATATCCACCCACGAAAAGCGATCGGCGCAGTTTCTCACCGAGTATGTGAAAAAAAGAGAACTCCCCCCCTTCCTCACCGACGGTGTCGGCATCATCATTGCCTACACCTGGTTGAGTCAGGATCCCGCCACCTTTCCGCCGCATTCGAAACAGCAACAGATGCTGGGGCAGGTGGTGGGTGCCGCCGACCTTCTCGCGCAGATGGCCGATCGCTATTATCTTGAGAGTCTGCCACTGCTCTTTGATGAGTTGGAAAGGGGAAAGTTGAATCTCAGCAGGAATGTGATGGAACTGATGGAGAATACAGCAATCTTCTATCGGGACGTGGTTCTGCCACGTTTTACCACCAAATATTCAGAGGTATTCGACGCCATGCAGAACCACTTTTTTGTGCGTTACGGTATCAACCGCAACTTCTATGTGGAATCAATCGAAAAAAATCTCAACTATCTGCAGACCATTCTCAAGCAGTGCAGAGACCTCGACTGTATATATGCTCATCTGCGCCGCCGGCCACCGGAAATATAGTGAAGGGTACCTGAAGGCTGTCCCGAAGAATCGGGACGAGGGGAAAGCAAACGTCTCAGCGACTGCGGGGATCTCTGCCGGTCTCAAACATCTCAAAAAGATCGTAGAAAAGTTTGGTGATGGTACTGAAGTTGGTGGCCGAACCTGAAGCCGCGTATGCTTTGGTCAACTCTATCGCCCGTGCAAAACTCTCCTGCGACTCCACCGCGTCCCGGTTCTTTACCGCTGCCACCAGACGGGCGCCGATATCATCTTCTGCTTTCATTTCCCTTCCCCCTGCTCCTTGCCGCGAACAGCAACCACCGCACCGGTAACTTTCTCCAACAGCGCATTCAGACGGTGTTCCGCCCTGCGTACCACGCTGGCCACCTTCACGTCATCCAGCGCACCAACCACCGTGCCACAGGCGACACATTGCACGAGGCAGAATTTCTGCCCGGACTTCGTTACAACAGGAACCGCCTCAAATTCATGACACTCACAGCAGGGACATTTTGATTTTGCCATATCGACCTCTACAATTGCTCTCAGTTACCACTCCCAGGAAGGAGTATTCGCTTTCCTGACACAGATATTGTAACGTGTAAGTCTTTGAAAAGATAGATGCAACAGGAACCCCATGAAAATCCTTCACATCATTAGTCAATATTCCGAAAGCACCGGTTCAGGCTGCTGTCTTCAGAACATTCTCCGCCAGGCACGCGCCGCCGGACATGAGAATTTCCTTGTTAGCGGAATTTCTGAAGGCGTCACCCCGTCGTCTCTGGATATGATCGACGCCGGACAGTGCCGCTTTGTTAACTTTGGCGAACCACCGCTCATTTTTCCCATCCCCGGGATGAGCGATGTAATGCCCTGTAAAAGCAGCCGCTTCGGGGATCTCTCCGACGACCAGCTCAACCTCTATGAAGAGGCCTGGGGGACTGCCATTGCCGACGCCCTGCAAACCTTTCAACCAGACATCATCCACAGTCACCATCTGTGGATCGTCAGCGCCATCGCCCGCCAACTGAGCACCGGGGTAAACATCCCGCAGGTCATCTCCTGTCACTCCACCGACCTCCATCAATACCAAAGTCACCCGCAGTTACGGAAACGGGTTGAGACATGCCGCGAGGCGGATCGGGTCTTTGCCCTCAGTGAAGAACAGAAGAGAGAGATCATTAAATATTTCACCATCGCCGAAGAAAAAATTACCATCGTCGGTGGAGGAATCAACACTGAGATCTTTTATTCTCACAAGGAAAAACCCGCTCCACCGCCGGTACAAATCGTCTACTCCGGAAAATTGAGCCGGGCCAGGGGTGTCAACTGGCTGCTCGAAGCCATGACCGGCTTCACTCCGGAAGAGGCTCATCTGCACCTTGCGGGCTCCGACACTGGAGAGGAGGCCATCCAGTGTCTGCAGCGGGGAAAACAGCTTGAGAAGTGTGGCCTGGTGACGGTTCACGGCAGTCTGCCCCAGCCGGAACTGGCCAAACTGATGCGACAGAGCCATCTTTTTGTGCTGCCAGCGTTCCAGGAAGACCTGCCACTGGTGCTGCTGGAGGCGCTGGCCTGCGGCTGTCGCCTCGCCTGCACTGATCTCCCCGACTGCGTGGAATTGCTCGGCAGGGCCAAAAGCGGCCTTGTGGAGCTTGTCGCCCTGCCCGATCCCGCCAGCCTTGCCATGCCGGAAAAAATCGACCAGGAACTCTTTCAGAACTGGTTGTACAACACCCTCCGCACCCTGGTTGACAAGATCAAACAATCGCCGCAGCTGAGCGTGGAGGAGAAACTGGAGTGCCAGTCCATCATCGCCCGCAGCAGCTGGCACGACGTATTCACCCGTATCAATAAAGTCTATATGAAACTGACCAATCAAACCTTTGAGCAGATAACCAGCCCCATGCACTATAAATCTATCTCCTTTCAGGGCATCGCCGGAGCCTACTCTGACCTCGCCTGCCGTACCGCCCGCCCCGATCTTGAAACCGTCCCCTGTAAATCCTTTGAGGACGCCTTCCACGCCGTGCGGGAAAAGCAGGCCGACCTCGCCATGATTCCAGTGGACAACACCATTGCCGGACGGGTAGCCGATGTTCATCACCTGCTGCCAGAGAGTCGGCTGCATATTGTTGGGGAACACTTTCAGCGCATCAGCCACTGCCTTGTCGGACTGCCGGGAGCAAGGCTTGAGGAGATCACCGATATTCACAGCCACATTCACGCCCTGCCCCAGTGTCGCAATTATATCCACGACCACAATTTCACCACCCATGTGGCAGCCGACACCGCCAGCGGGGCCGCCAACCTGAAAAAGAGCAACGACCCGACCCAGGCGGCCATCGCCTCAGAACTGGCCGCGGAACTCTACGGACTGGACATCCTCGATCGAGATATTCAGGATAACAACCTCAACACCACCCGTTTCCTCATCCTCTCCCGTGATAACTTCGTGCCAATGTATGAGGAAAAGATCCGCTTCCTTACCACCTTTCTTTTTGAGGTGCGCAACATCCCCGCCGCCCTCTACAAGGCACTCGGAGGTTTTGCCACCAACAACATCCAAATGGTCAAACTGGAAAGCTATGTGGACGACCACTTCAATGTCGCCCGTTTCTATGTAGACGTTGAGGGCCATATTGAAAGCCGCTCGCTGAACATGGCCCTTGAGGAGCTGCGTTTCTTCGCGAAAAACCTCACCGTAATGGGTACCTACCCTGCCCACCCCTTCCGCATCTCACTGTAGAGAACCTTGTAAAACCAGCCTTTCACCCATCTTCTTCATTACAGTAAAAGATTTATCCTCCGACAAACCGAGGAACGAGACGTCGAGGTAAGCGCTATACTCCAGGTAAGCGTTAGACTCCGTGATCAATCATGGCTGTAATAAAATTTTTTCTGTGCCTCGAATACGAACGAAATACAAGCTGTTTCAAGGTACCCATAAAAAAAGGCCCCGTTTCCATTGGGAAACGGGGCCTTTTTTTTTCACAGACAGAAAAATCGCCTCTCAATCTCTTCCACCGCTGACCAGGCGAAGCATGAGCAGAAAGAGGTTGATAAAGTCCAGGTAGAGGGTCAGAGCGCCCATGATGGCACCCTTGCGGATCGCCTCATCACCGGCTTCCATGATCCCGGTTTCACCGATTCTTTTGATCTTCTGAGCATCCCAGGCCGTGAGGCCAAGGAAAATAATCACTCCAATGTAGTTCAATGCCCAGGCCAGAGCAGAACTGGCGAGAAAGATATTAACCACACTGGCGATGATAAAACCGATCAGCCCCATCACCATGAAGGAGCCCACGCCTGTAAGGTCGCGCTTTGTCACGAGACCGTAGACAGCCATGGCCGCGAACATGCCGGAAGCGGTAAAAAAGGCACTGGCAATGGTTCCGGTGCTGTAGAGCATCAGGATCACTGAAAGGGTAATACCGTTCAGCGCCGAGTAGCCAAGAAAAGCCCCCGTCGCGACGGCAGCACTCATCTTCTCAACCCTGAGAGAAAGCCACATGACGAGGGCAAGCTCAGCAATCATCAGACCGAAAAAGATCGGCTGGGACATATAATAGACAAGTCCACTCGCTGCGGTTGCCATGGCAACAACACCGGTGAGAGCAAGCCCGGCCGTCATCCACACAAAGCATTTTGACATGAATACCGATGCAGCCCGTTTTGTGACTTCAGCGGGGACAGCAACATACGATAATTCCTTTGTCCTTCCAAACATGGGGCACTCCTTTCAAGATGATTAAGTCCGCCGGTTATAAAGCGGGATTGAAATTTCGGCACATTTTCACCGACTCAAGGGTAATATAATATTCATTGAATCAATTTACCGCAACTGTCGCAGCACCATCTCACAACGCTGGCAGTCAAACTCCAGCTCCTTCTCTCCGGTCTGATCCGCGAGAATGAGTCGTCTGTCCTCGATTCCCCCGCTGCCTTTTTCATGGGGACAGAGACCGAGTTGAAATTTCACACAATATTTTGTCTGCATCAGCGGCATCCCCTCAACCTGTTTCGCGTCAAGCTCTCCGCGCACCTCCGCACAGTGCCGCCGATAAAAGCTGGCCGCGCGGCTGTTACGGATATTGTCCAGCACCGAAACGACAGGTGAGAGCCACGGCGTCCCGCTGCGTACCACTGTCGCCTCTTCCCGGGGATGCTCCGCCCGGCGCAGTTCTTCATGGGCGACAACTGCCTTCCGGCGCAGGTCATTGAGCAGGGCGGCGGGCAGAAAGGGATTACCCTCAAGTTCAACGGAGAGATTCTCCAGACGGAAAAAGCTGTCGCCGAGTCGCGCGAGCTGTTTCTTCGCCGACCGCTCCCCCTGCCCCGGCTGCTTTGCCGGCTCAAACTCCATTACCAGTACACTCTGACTGCGCAGGCCATCTTCATCGACGAGTTCCAGCAGCAACCCGTCCACACTCTGCTGCAGGCTCATGGAGAGCCCGATGGTCCGTGGTGTCTCACTCCCTTCCAGTTCCCGGTTGAACTGCACATCCCTGTTACGAAAAACCTCTGTGCCGGGAGCAAACTTCACCTGCTCTTTGAGATACATCCACCCGCTGTCCACCCGATTGATACGCATCCCCTGCAGATCGCCACGGCGATCAAAGCAACAGAGTCCGTCACCGTTGGCCAGCACCACAGGATTCTGCAGACGAAAGGCATTTCCGCGCACCTCCGCAACCGCCCCGAGGGCCTCACCAGTCGCCTTTGGAGTATGAATTCCAGCCGTACAATTACGCCTTTTTTCAAGGTAATAGTCTGTTCCACCTCGGTGAAATGATTTGTCGAGATTTGGGTCAAAATTAAAAAGGCAGCGTCCGGAAGAGGCCACACTTCCTCCGCCCTGTTCGAGCAGGGCATCCAGCTCCCGCCGATAACTGGCGGTCACATTCTTCACATAGTTTTCGTCCTTGAGCCGCCCCTCAATCTTAAAGGAGGAGATGCCCGCTCCGGCCAGCACGGCAAGGCGGCCGCTGAGATTCAAATCCTGCAGGCTGAGCAGATAACCGTCCGCAAGCTGTTCCCCATTCTCCCGCCGCAGGGTGTAGCGGTGACGGCAGAACTGGGCACACTCCCCTCGGTTGGCACTGCGTCCCTGCAGGACCTCACTGATATAGCACTGACCGCTGTAACTCACGCAGAGCGCCCCGTGGATAAAAAACTCCAGCGGCACAGTAGTCGCCGCACGAATCCTGCCGATCTGCTGCAGGTTCAATTCGCGGGCGAGCACGATCTGGCGGAAACCGACCGCCTCAAGAAAAGCCGCTTTTTCCGGGGTCCGGGTATCACACTGGGTAGAGGCGTGCAGCGGGATGGGCGGAAGGTCGCACTCCAGTAATCCCATGTCCTGAACAATAAGGGCATCGGCACCGAGGTTCCAGAAATCATGGGTGAGAGCGGCGGCGCGTTCCAGCTCTTTCTCCTCAAACAGGGTATTGAGAGCGATATAAACCCGGGCATGGAAGAGGTGCGCGTGGCGCACCAGCCGTTCAAGCTCCGCCAGGGAGTTGCCCGCCGCCGAGCGGGCACCAAAGGCGGGGCCACCGATATAGACCGCGTCGGCACCGTGGTTGACAGCCGCGATGCCGATTTCTGCATTTTTCGCCGGAGCAAGCAGTTCCAGTTTTCTGCTATCACTCTGCTCAGATTTCAAGACATTGCCCTCGGCGGGGAATCACGGTGTTAAAACCCTTATTGTTCAGATAGTTGGCGAAAGCGGTACTCTGATCCTCTTCACCATGCACTATGGCGATACGCTTCACCTCAAGATTGGAATCCTCCAACAGACGCATCAAATCGTTACGGTCACCGTGCGCACTGAAGCCGCGCAGGTTCCCGACATGGGCACGCAGAGGATATTCTTTGTTGTAGAAACGAACCATCGGCGGTTCTCCCTTACGACCGTTCTTTTCATAAGCCTCTCCCCTCTCCTGCAACAGGCGGCCAAAGGTCCCCTGCCCCATATAACCGACGATAAGCACGGTATTGCGCTCGTTGTGGATCTTGTGACGCAGGTGGTGCAGAACACGTCCGCCCTCACACATGCCAGAACCAGCGATGACAATATGGGGCCGCTCGTCACGGTTGAGTTCCATTGACTCCTGCACCGACTGCACAAACTTGAGCTGTGGGAATTCGAAGGGATTAATACCCTTTTTCAGGAAGATATCGTGAGTTTCCTGGTCAAAATTTTCCAGATGTTCCCCAAAAACGCGGGTGATTTTGGTCGCCAGCGGGCTGTCCACCCAGATCGGCATCGGCGGAAGCGCATCCTCCAGCACCAGCTCGTGAAGAAAGTAGATCAACTCCTGAGTACGCCCATAGGAGAATGCAGGAATAATAACGGAACCTCCTCGCTCCCAGGTCTCCTGTACCACTTCTCTCAGCTTCTCCTTCATGTCCCGCACCGGCTCATGGAGACGGTCACCATAGGTAGATTCAAGGATCATCAGGTCTATCTTGCGATGTTCAGGCGGGAAATCGAGGGTCGGATTATTGATGATCGGCTTGTTGAAGCGGCCAACATCGCCACTGTAAAAGACATTTGTCCTCTCACCATCACGCACCCGGGAGAGCACGGTAAAGGCCGAGCCGAGGATGTGACCGGCGGTGTAGAAGGTTGCCTCGATATCACGGCCCACGGTCATCGGCTCATTGAAGGGAACATCCTCGAAATATGCCAGTGACGCGGTGGCATCCTGCGTGCTGTAGAGCGGCTGAATAATCTCCAGATGCTGCTCCTCGAGGAGCTTCAGGATGACCTCGTCGCGAACCTCATAGTCGTTTGATTTGAGGGCGCTGCGAATCTCCTGAACCTGTGCCTGGGTGAGATCCCCCGCACCACCGCTCTTCACCTTGCCGAGAAAGTGCTTGGCATTGCGGTAGTTAAGAAAGGAGGCATCACCTTCCTGGATCTTGGCGGAGTCAAGCAGCAGGTATTTACAGGCATCGGCCGTGGGGGGCGTGCAGTAGATTCGACCGTGAAAGGTCCCCTCGCGGGTCAGCAGCGGGAGACGTCCGGAATGGTCAATATGGGCATGGGAGAGAACCACGTTGGTAATGGTCTGCGGGTCGATGGGAAACACCCTGTTCTTCATCTCCGTCTCCTTCCTCTTCCCCTGAAACATGCCACAGTCGAGCAGGATATGATCATCACCGCTGACCAGACAATGGCAGGAACCGGTAACTTCACGCGCCGCGCCATAAAATGTAACATTCATAGTGTTCTCCTGGTTGAATCGACAGACGTTTTCTCTGCCTCAAGTAGGGATGGAATGGCTGATTGTCCAGCATCTCTTTGAGTGTACCGCACCCTGTCTGGGAAGCAAAGCTGGAAGGTGAATAAAGGGGATATCGAATATGAACAAAATACAATCTGGTTCAAGGTGGCTTGAAAGACAGTCCCTGCTTTTCTCCAGCCCGCTGTCAATCAGAGGGGGGGAAAAGGGTTGACGCAATCCGTCGCAGGAGTTATGTTGCCCGCCTGTTATTATATAAGGATATATACATATAGACATTTTATGCAGATAAACACCTTCAGCAAGGCTCTCTCCGATCCTACCCGCGCCAGACTTCTCGCCATCCTGCTCGAACACGAGTTGAGCGTGGGCGAAGTTGTGCGGGCAATGGGCATCTCCCAGCCGAGGGTATCACGTCATCTGAAAATCCTGCACGAAAGTGGCCTGCTCCACTCGCGCCGGGAGGGACTGTGGAACTTCTACCGCGTCAGCGATGAAGGCATAGCCGGTGACTACGTCAGAGCGATTTCCTTTCTTCTTGAAAATAAAGAGTTTGCCGCCGACCGGGAAGCTGTGCGCAAAGTGCTGGCCGAACGCAGCCGCGAGGTCCGGACTTTCTTTGATGAGATTGCCGAGGACTGGGGAGGACTGCAGCGGGAGATTTTCGGAAACTTTGATCTGAACCACGAGGTCCTCGCCGGCCTGTCCCATTGTACCTGCGGAGTCGACCTCGGCTGCGGCACCGGCGAACTGCTGGAGCAAATGGCTGGCTGCTGCGACAAGGTAATCGGAGTGGACAGTTCCCCCGGCATGCTGCAACAGGCCAGAGGACGGCTCGGGGATCGCGCCAGTCTGCGCATTGGGGCACTTGAACATCTGCCACTTGCGGATGCAGAGGCGGATTTCGCCGCCATATCCATGGTGCTGCACCACCTGTCCGACCCCGAAAAGGCTGTGGCCGAAGCGATTCGAGTGCTGCGCCCGGGCGGACACCTCGTGGTCGCCGATTTTGCCGCCCACAATAATGAGAGGATGCGGACGCTTTATGGCGACCGCCGCCTCGGTTTCACAAAAGAGCAGCTTGTTAACTGGCTGCAGACTACCGAAATGCAAATGGAAGGAATACGTTCCTTTCCTGTTAATAAAGGTCTGACCATACTGGTCAGCACAGCACTTAAGGGCAACACGCCCGTAAATGGAGGAAAAAATGCTTCAAGTTGATCCCACCCTTAACCACAAAATTGCCGACATAAACCTCGCCGAGTGGGGCTCCATGGAAATGCAGCTCTCTGAACGGGAAGTTCCCGGCCTGATGTCTTTGATTGAAAGATACCGCAATGACAAGCCCCTCAAAGGGTTGAAAATCACCGGCAGTCTGCACATGACCATCCAGACCGCCATGCTCATTCAGACCCTCTATGAGCTCGGTGCCGACATCCGCTGGGCATCCTGCAACATCTTTTCCACTCAGGATCACGCTGCGGCCGCTATTGTGAAAAAGGGCTACGCCAAAGTCTTCGCATGGAAGGGGGAAAAACTCGATGAGTACTGGTGGTGCACCGAGCAGGCACTGACCTGGCCCGACGGTTCTGGTCCCGACCTTATTGTTGACGACGGCGGCGACGCCACACTGCTCATCCACCAGGGCGTAAAAGTAGAAAAAGACCCTTCTCTGCTCGACAAGAAATATGATGTAAAAGAATTTCAGATGATCATGGATCGTCTGAAAGAGTCGGTGCAAAACAATCCGCAGAAATGGCAGGAGATCGCCAAAAAGGTCCGTGGCGTCTCCGAAGAGACCACCACCGGCGTCCATCGTCTCTACCAGATGGCCAAAGACGGGGAACTGCTCTTCCCGGCATATAACGTCAACGACTCGGTCACCAAATCAAAATTCGACAACCTCTACGGCTGCCGTGAATCCCTCGCAGACGGAATCAAACGCGCCACCGATATCATGCTCGCCGGAAAAGTTGTCGTTATTGTCGGTTACGGCGATGTCGGCAAGGGTTGTGCCCAGTCCATGCGCGGCTTCGGCGCCCGGGTAATCGTCACTGAGATCGACCCCATCTGCGCCCTGCAGGCGGCCATGGAAGGCTATGAAGTCACCACCTTTGAGAAAGCAGCTCCCCAGGGGGATGTTTTCGTCACCTGCACCGGCAACTACCACGTCATCCGCGGCGAACATATGGAAGCCATGAGGGATGAGGCGATTATCTGCAACATCGGCCACTTCGACAGTGAAATTGAGATGACCTATCTCGAGGAAACATCCGGTGCAAAACGGGTGGAGATCAAACCGCAGGTAGACAAGTGGACGTTCTCCTCCGGCAAATCACTGATCGTGCTTGCGGAAGGACGCCTCGTCAATCTCGGCTGCGCCACCGGCCACGCCAGCTTTGTCATGAGCAACAGCTTCACCAACCAGGTGCTGGCACAGCTCGACCTTGCCAAAAACCATTACAAGCCGCAGGTTATGGTTCTGCCGAAATATCTTGATGAAGAGGTTGCCCGACTGCACCTCGGCCGTCTTGGTGTTGAGCTGGATGTTCTCAGTAAGGAACAGGCTGACTATATCGGAGTGGAAATTGAAGGTCCGTATAAAGGGGATATTTATCGCTATTAAGCCCCCCGGATATCCGTTTAAAGACAGAAGGGAACAGAGAATAATCGTCCATCTTCTTCGTTAGAAGTAAAAAATTTATCCTCCGACAAAGCGAGGAACGAGACGTCGAGGTAAACGCTATACGCCGAGAGCAAAGTGATACTGCGGTAAATTCTCTTCTGTGCCTCGAATATGAACGAAATACAAGCTGTTTCAAGGTCTCCTGAAATAAAGAGCCGTCCCGTTTTCCGGGACGGCTCTTTATTTTTCTTCACCCCCGAGGGCGTGGTAAAAACACCCCACGGAGAGCTCAGCACAGTGAAAGTTGTCCGCCGGCAGGGTCTCCAGAGCCTCTGCCACGGCATCCGGGGTAATCTTCCATGCCTCCTCCACACTCCGCCCTTCGGCGAGTCCCGCGAGGGCGTTGCAGCAGGCGTTAGTATTACGGCAGCCCTTCACCTCAAACTGCATCCGCACAATTTTTTCTTTTTCTCCGTCCAGTTTAAGGTAGATCTTCACCGAATCGCCACAGTCACCGGTCTGATCGGCAACGCAGTCGGCATCCGCCATCGTCCCGTGGCGCTCATAGTCACAGGCCGCCGCCAGAAAGGCGCGGGAGTGGTCATTCCAAAAGTTGAACTTTTCACTCTTTTCCGCCATCACTGTTCCTCCAGTCCTCCGACCTCCGCAAAGGTCAACTTTCCATCAGAATCATGAAAAAATATTGAGAAATTCGCCCCTTCGTGCCACAATGAGAACACTTTCAACGGGACGTAATTCGTAAAAGCTGCAACCAGAAATCACGGGAACATCGAAGATGAACGAAAGACAACGTTCTTCAAGGTACCCTTACTTTCATTCAACAAAAGTTTACAACACAACCCATGCTGGAACTTCTTCTCACACCTCACTTTTATCTCAGCCTCTTTACCGTCACCCTGATCCAGATCGCCCTTGGTGCCGACAACCTGATCATCATCACCATCCTCGCAGGCAAACTGCCTCAGGGGCAGCGGGCGAAGGCAATCACCGCAGGGCTGCTGCTGGCGATGGTCTTCCGCATCATCCTGCTCTTTATGGTAAGCTGGATTCTCAAGTATGCCACCAGTGTTTTCTTTGAGATAAACTGGCACTTCGAAAACATTCTCACCGTTCACGGCGCCTTCAACGGCAAGTCGGTGGTGCTCTTCCTCGGCGGACTCATCCTCATCTGGAAGGGAGTGAAGGAGCTGCGCTACAAGGCCAAGGGGGCAGATCACAGCGAGGTCCCGTCCGGGGCCAGCTTCTGGCAGGTACTGACAATCATCGTCGGCATGAACATCCTTTTCTCGGTGGACTCCATCCTCACCGTAGTCGGCATGACCGATATCTTCCTCGTCATGGCCGGTTCGGTTATCCTCTCCGTAATAGTCATGCTGCGCTTCGCCGCCACCATCTCCGACTACATGACGAAAAATCCGGACTTTGAGATCCTCGGCCTCTTTGTACTGCTGCTGATCGGCTTCGTCCTCTTTCTCGAGGGTGGCCATGTCGCCCATCTCACCCTCAACGACAGCGCCTTTCCCTACATCCCGCAATGGATCGTCATCTTTATCCTGATGCTGATGTTCAGCGTTGACCTCTACCAGAACTTTTTGGAGAAACGCCGCGGCAGGGAGACAAAACCCGTACAGCTCAACCGTCGGGAAACCGTACTGCGGGTGAAGCAGGACTGATCGGAGCATCGTATAATACCATTTATAGAGACACCCGTTGCGGGATAAAGAAGGACGGGAAAAGGGCATTTTATATATAAAATTTTTCATGTTTCGCTGCCCATCTGTTTTTTGTCTTTCCGCCCCTTGCTTTTCCCTTTCTCCCGTCTCCCCCTTTCCGTCCCTCCCGCTTTAAATTTAAAAAATCTTTGTTCTCAAATCTTTTTCGCTTTTCTTCGCGTTCCTTCGCGTTCTTCGCGGTAAAAAATGCCTTACCCTCTTTTGCTTTTCCCTTTCTCCGTCCCTCAAATATAAACGAAAGACAAGCTGTTTCAAACTCCCCTGATAAAAAAGAGTCGCCCGGCCATAACGGCCGGGCGACTCAATATTTCGCCAGCAAAATCGGCGGGATGATACTCAGCCCTGCTCCGCCCTGATCTCTGCAAGCATTCTTTTTCCACCGGAGACCAGCACATCCCCGCCAAGGCGGGTTCCCAGCGCCGCAGCCTCCACAAGCTTTGCACCACCCAAGAGAATCGTCTCCTCCCGGTGGATCATCTCCGCGCCGTCGAGGCTCGACAGCCCCACCCGCAGCAGCAGTCGCCCGTCGTTCAGTGTAGCATAGCCGAAGGCGGGGATGGAGCAGCCACCCTCCAGCTTCTTGAGAAAGGCGCGCTCCGCCACCAGACAGACCTCGCTCTCCTCATCATTCACCGCCGCACGTACTGCCGCACGCTTTTCCGCATCCAGCCCCACTGCGGACTCCACGGCAATGCAGCCCTGGCCCACTGGCGGGATGAACTCCGCAGGGTCAAACCGGTGCACAATCATTGACTCATAACCCATGCGCCGTACCCCGGCAAAGGCAAGAATCAGCGCGTCACAGTCTCCGGCGTCCATCTTGCCGATACGGGTCTGCAGGTTGCCACGCATATCCACCAGTTTGACATGGGGAAAATAGTGCCGTAGAAAGGCCCGTCGGCGAACTGAAGAGGTACCGATTACCAGTGGTTTTGTGGCATCGTTGAGATCAACTTCTCCCCGGGAAAGAAGCACATCGTACACACTTTCACGCTCGGTGAAGGCAATCAATTCAAAACTCTCCGGCAGCACAGACTGCAGGTCCTTGGCGGAGTGCACAGCAATATCCGCCACGCCGGAAGCGAGCTGCTGCTCAAGCTCCTCGGTAAAGACGCCCTTGCTGCCTATTTTAGCAATGGAGGTATTGAGAACCTTGTCACCAAGGGTCTCCATGGAAAGAATCTCACTCTCAAGTCCAGCCTTCTTCAACATCGCGGCAACGCTCTCCGTCTGCCACATGGCAAGTTTGCTTTTACGAGTACTGATGGTTATCATAGAAAAGTATTTCCGTGGTTAATTTTGGGATGCCACGGGCGGGCGAATCCCGTCGCGGACAACAGCTCAGGACAATCTACGGCGGCTCAATTTTATCACAAAGACGCCCCGAAGAACAGCGGATTTACAGGAAGCCGCCCAATCCGAGACATGTGAATCCTTATTCCAAAAGGTCAGAGAGATGAGACTTCTGCTCTACAACATCCGCTACGGCACCGGACACGGCAGCAGGTACCATCTTCCCGTTCCCTTCGCCGGCTTCTTCAAGCATACTGACAACAACGTCGAGAAGATCATCAAATTCACCCAGGACATCAACCCGGATATTGCCGCGCTGGTGGAGGTGGATATCGGTTCATACCGCTCCCACCACAGTTGCCAGGCGGAAACCATTGCCGACCGCCTCGGCTACTACTACATTGCCGAAAACAAATACGACAACAAATCCCTCATCCAGCATGTGCCGGTAATGAACCTGCAGGCAAATGCCCTGCTCAGCCGCACGCCACTCTCCAACGTACAGTATCACTATTTCGAGCAGGGGAGCAAGCGACTGGTCATCCAGGTGGATATTGAGGATGTGAGCATCTTCATCGTCCACCTCAGTCTCAAGTTTAACCACCGCCAGTTTCAGCTTGAGCAACTGCGGCAGCTGATCGCGAAGAGTCAGAAAGAGATCATCATCGCCGGCGACTTCAATACCTTCCAGGGGAACCGGGAACTGGATCTTTTCCTCGCCGCCTCCGGTCTGCGAAGTGCCAACAGCAAGAATCTCTCCTCCTGGCCGAGCCACTCGCCCCACCGCCAGCTCGACTTCATCCTCTACAGTGCAGGGCTGCACATTGACAACTTCTTCATCCCTGATATCACCCTCTCTGACCACGCGCCGCTGGTCTGCGACTTCTCCTGCGTCATGGAGGCTGACCATCCCTGAGCCCTTCTTCAGAGCACCCTTCAGCCGGGCAACACCACCTCAAACACCGTCCCCTTCTTCAGCTCACTCTGCACGGTGATACTGCCGCCGTGGGCCTCTACCACCGCTTTCACATAGCTCAAGCCCAGCCCCAGCCCCTTCTCCGTACGGCTGCGGTCACCGCGATAGAGTCGCTCAAAGATACGCCCCTGCTCAATCTCAGAGATCCCCATGCCGTCATCAATAAAACGCACCCGCACGCCGTGTTCCACCCACCCCTCAATGCGCACGAAGCCGCCGCGATAACCGTACTTCAACGCGTTGTCGAGCAAATTGGCCCATACCTGCACCATCCTCGTCTCATCCACCACCGCACACAGTGCCTCCGGAGCCACAAGCTTCATGGCAATTTCCTTCTCCTCAGCCACATACTCGTAAAGGACCAGCGCCCGGGAAAGACTGTCACGTAAATCAACCTGCTGTTTCTCAAGGCGCATGGTGCCGGACTCCGCCTCCGCCACGCTCATCATCACCCGCAGCATCGCCTGTACCTGTTCGGCCTCTTCAAGGCAGTCCGATAACGCCGCCCGCAACCGCTCCGGGTCCTCCTCCTGGAGACCATATTCAGCCACCGAACGCAGGCGGGTCAGGGGAGTGCGCAGATCATGGGCGACGTTATCAAGGGACTGCTGCATCTCCAGCACCAGCTGGCGGTTGCGACGCAGCAGTCCGTTGATTTCACAGTAGAGCTGATCAAATTCTGGACCGTTCCCGATCTCAGGAAGGCAGCCCGGATCACTGCCCGCAGCCAGTTCCGCGACCCTCTGCCTGGTCGCCAGCAGCGGGGAGATCGACATCTTCACGAGATAGAGACTGAGAGACCACAGCAACACCGCCGAAAAAACCAGCACCAACAGGGTGTTGCCACAGATATTGTGATAGAGGTGGAGACTTTTCACCGCCACCCTGCCCGCCTGAACCTGGGTACCGTCAGAGAGCTGGCGGGTAACAACCGTCAGAACCGGCAGGGAGCCGACTTTGAGCCACACCCCGCTGCGCGCCTCTGAAAGCGCCGCAAGTTCATTGAAACCAAGGTCAACACTGCCGTCAACCAGCAGCATCTGCTCCCGCCCCCTGGCAACACGCACAAAGGTGAGCCCTCGACCGGAGTCGGGAAGACTCTGCAGGCCGGCGGAGACACTCGAACCCGTCATCTGCTCTACGCCGATGCTTTTGAGCGCACTGCCAAGCAGATTTTCTGTCTCGTTTTTTTCAATGGTCTGGAGGTGAAAACGGAGGGAGAAGAGGCAGATCAGCACCATAACCACCGCACCACCTTCAAGGAGGAGGAAGAGCGGCAGTGCCTTCTTTGCCCGGCCGAGGGTGAAATCACCCCGGCCGAACCTATTTTTCTTTGAGAACATAACCGGCACCCCGCACGGTATGAATCATCTTCGGTTCATACTCTCTGTCGATACGGTTGCGCAGGCGGCAGACAAGAACGTCCACCACGTTTGTCTGCGGGTCAAAGGAGTAGTCATACACCCGTTCGAGGATTGAGGTCTTGGAGATGACGATGCCGGGATTACGCATGAGATGCTCCAGCAGAGCATACTCCCGCTTCGGCAACTCCACCTTCTCGCCGTTACGCAACACCTCGTGCCTGAGCAGATCCATCTCGATACCACCGACGGCAAGCTGCATCGGCGTCGCGCTTTTATGCACCCGGCGAATAAGGGCCTGCACCCGCACCAGCAGTTCGGAGAAAGAGAATGGCTTGACCATGTAATCATCACCGCCCTGCTGCAGGCCACGGATACGATCATCAACACTCTGTTTCGCTGAGAGAATGATCACCGGGGAATCAACATGGCACTCTCGCATCTGCGAGATAACCGAAAGGCCGTCGAGGCCGGGAAGCATCAAGTCGATCACCGCCACGTCGTAGTTAATCGACAGGGCGTTCTCCCGGCCGCTCTCGCCGTCGTGACAAACGTCTACCGAAAACCCCGCCTCTTTCATCCCGCGCTCAATGAAAGCCGCAATCTTGACATCATCCTCAATAAGGAGCAGCTTCATCTCCCGTCTCCGTCCAGAAAAATTACGCTGCAGTTACGGCCGGTGGTTTTGCCGCATTCACGCACCGTTCGCCGCCAGGAAAAGTAGTTTTCGTCGCAGGATGTACAGATATTGAGGGAACGGATGTTCTCTTTTTGCAGACCAGCTTCGGTGAGCTGCATGGTGGAGATGGCAGGGAAATCAAAGGAGTTTTCCCCGAAGCGAAAAGGCAGGAAACTCTCGGGAAGTTCCTCGCGATAGTTGATAAACTCGGCACAACAGACACCGAGGGCCGGGGAAATAACGGCATGGATATCGTCCGGATTGCTGTCGAAATCCTGCACCATGCGGGCAACAATAGCTGGCAGAATGCCACGCACGCTGCCACGCCAGCCGCAGTGTGCCGCAGCGACAACCGCGTGGACCGGATCGTGCAGCAGCACCGCCTGACAGTCAGCGGTCTGGATGGCAAGGCCAACGTGCGCCAGTGCGGTAATCATGCCGTCACAACCGTCACCTGGATCAATATCCTCGCCAGGGCTTTCCCCCTGCAGATTACGTATGGTAAGAATAGTGGTGCCGTGAGTCTGGTGGACAAAAAGCAGCCTGTTCAGCTTGAGGACCTGCCTGATACGGTGACGGTTATCCACCACCTTCGACCGCTGGTCACCCACCCGAACCCCGACGTTGAGCGAGTCATAAACGCCCTCACTGCAACCGCCGTGCCTGGTAGTGCAGACCCAGACAGCCTTGTTTTTTCTGACGCCTTCTCCCGTATTGGCGACTTTTTTGTCGACGGGGGGAAAGACACCACCCTGCCATCTGTATTCGTTATCGTCTTCTGTCAGGTTCAAAGGCTTCTCCTTCATGTAAAGGGTATCCTAAAGTTGATCTTATGGATACCTTGAATAATTACGCAGAAGGACGTAAAGGGCAAGGGGTTTCGGGGAGAGATCTCCGCCCGGAAAAGCAGGCCTGCCACGCCGAGATTCGGGACGCGGAAAGAACCGTGGGAAAAGGTAAATCCTGCTCTACAACTTCAGTGGATATGGAGAGTCGTTGATCGACTACGACCATTATGTGAACCGGCTCGGGGTGGATTTTTGCTCACCGATTTTCCCTAAGCAGACACTGGCAGATCACGCCACACAAAAGATTATCCCCACCGCTGGCGGTGGAGCCGTGGAAGGGCGCTGCGATCTTTCGTGCTCCCTGTAATTGCGGTGTTCACAGAGATATATTCCCTGCCACGTCCCATGAAACAGGTGGACGGGAAAAGCAAAGGTGGTAAAACAGTTTTTTTACCGCGAAGAATGCGAAGGAACGCAAAAGCCTTTGAGCAAAAGCTTGTTAAAATTAAACAGGAATTTGCTGTTATTATATTTTCAGAGTATTCTGAATACCCTTGTATTTCGTTCATATTCGAGGCGCAGGGGGAAATTTATTAGAGCCATGTTTGATCACGGAGTCTAACGCTTACCTGGGGTATAGCGCTTACCTCGACGTCTCGTTCCTCGCTTTGTCGGAGGATAAATTTCTTCCTGTAACGAAGAAGATGGCCGAACGACTGCTGATTCAAGGAACCCTTTCCTCTTCGCATCCTTCGCGATAATTTTTTTTATCTGTCCCCAGACTTTTTGAGAAGTTACTCTTTTAAGAGTCAATTTGTGTCAATAGATGGTTAATTTCAACTCCGCTATTTAGTGATTTTTTCTTCTTTAAAACCGAATAAAGAGGATCACCTGTGAGTAGATTTGTTTCCAAATATCTGTGCGGAATTCCTTCTCTTATCCTTTTGATCATCGCCGGACTCGCGAGTAATTACTTCAAATTTACACTTTTTCTCAATGTCGATTTTATCTTCGGCAGTATTTTTTCCATGCTTGCCCTCCAATACTGCGGCCCTCGCCGGGGAGTTGTGGCTGCAGCCCTGATTGCCAGTTACACCTGGGTTACCTGGAACCATCCTTACGCAATTATCACTTTGACGACCGAAGTCATGGTTGTCAGCCTGTTAATGAAGCGGCGTAAAGTGGGGTTAGTTCTGGCGGATACCCTCTACTGGATCTTCGTCGGCATGCCGCTCGTCTTCCTGTTCTCTCACTTTGTCACGCAAACTCCCCCTGGGAACACCTCTCTTATCATGACCAAACAGGCAGTGAACGGCATTGCCAATGCGTTGATTGCCCGTTTGATCTATAGCATTTTTAACCTCAGGAAAAGCACCGGATTAATCTCTTATCGCGAGAGTATTTACAATCTGATGGCATTGTTTGTGCTCTGCCCCACTCTGATCATGCTGGCGCTGAGCAGCCGCAGCGATTTTGCCAGGATGGATCAATTTATTCGTGCATCTCTTGCGCAAGAAAGTCAGCAGGTGGCACTTCTTGTTAACACCTGGCTGGAGAATAGAACCTCGGTCATTGTCAACCTGGCCGCCCTGACTGAGACCATGCCACCAGAGCAACTGCAACCCCGACTCGATCAGGCCCGCGCTGCCGATGTTAATTTTCTGCGTATCGGCATGCGAAGCAACGACTCTACAATCATGGCCTACTCACCGCTGATTGATGATTTTGGGAAACCCAATGTCGGTAAAAAACTCGCAGAGCGTCCCTATATTGCAAAGCTCCGTCAGACTCTCAAACCCATGCTCGCCATGGTGGTAATGGGACGCATCAATTCGCCTGCACCCGCAGCAATTATGCTCAGTCCAATTGTAAAAAATGGCATGTTCTCAGGATACATCAATGGTGTCCTGAATCTTGATCAACTGAAGACGCGAATTCTCAGAAGTGCAAATAAAACCGATTTTCTGTACACTTTGATCGACCAGAAGGGGATTGTGATCACCTCCAACCGCAGCGATCAAACAGTGATGAAACCTTTTGCCCGTGGAAATGGCATCACCACCCAGGTCGATGATGGTCTCACTCTCTATAGTCCCAGGCTTGATCTCAATGATCCAACAATTAAGCGCGGGGAAAAGTCATATTACAGTGCCCTGATAGCCATCGGTGGTCAGTCAGAATGGACCCTGATTCTTGATCAGCCTCTAGCTCCATTCCAGAAATCACTCTTTAATGACTATACAAACAAGTTCTTCACACTGTTTGTCCTGCTGCTTGCGACCCTGGGGCTGGCTGAAATTATGAGCCGGAGGGTTGCTCTTTCTTTGGAGAAGCTCAACCAGATCACCCATGAACTCCCGGTCAAGCTGACGACGAATGGCAAGGAAATAGAGTGGCCACAAAGCCGGATTAAAGAAACAGCTCAGTTAATCTACAACTTCAAACAGATGGCGAATTCACTGGTAGAACAATTCCAACGGGTAAAAAAGAGTAATGAGGGGCTGGAGCGGCAGGTTGAGGAAAGGACGAAAGAATTAAGGGAGAGGGAACAGAGACTCCGGCAAAGCGAATTACAATTATTAGATGCTCAAGAACTCGGTAAAACCGGGTCCTGGATTTATAACCTCGAAACGGGAAGAATCTGGGCGTCCGCTGAAGGATCCCGAATCTACGGCCTCCCTCCTGTACCCGGAGATTTGTCCATTGAAATCATTGAAGCCTGTATCCCTGAGAGAGATCGAGTACATGAGGCTCTGATGAACCTGATCAATAAAGGCCAGGAATATAATCTTGAATTTTCAATTTCTCCAGCAGACGGCAATCCTCCAAGAGAAATAGTTTCGCTTGCACAGCTTCAAAAGGATGCAGAAGGGAAACCCCTTCAGGTTTTGGGCATCATTCAGGACATCACCGAGCGTAAGCAGGCAGAGAAGATGCAGGAGAAAGTCCAGGCCCGGCTCTCCCGGTTCGAAAAAAATGAAAGTTTGAACCGCATGGCCGGTGCTGTTGCCCATCATTTCAACAACCAGCTGGCAGTCGTTATCGGCAATCTTGATTTAGCTCTGGATGGTATGCCACAGGATGCAGCATTGATTGAAAACCTGACCTCTGCAATGCAGGGAGCCCATAATGCGGCAGAGGTAAGCCGTCTTATGCTCACGTATCTCGGCCAGACAACCTGCAAATACATACCGATGAATTTGTCTGAAATCTGCCGTCAAAGCGTGTCATTTTTACAACAATCGTCGGCTCCAAAAGGAATAACCTTCAACGTTGACGTACCTGGCCATGGCCCCGTTGTTAAAGGAAATGCAAATCAGATACAACAGGTTCTGGTTAACCTGATCACCAATGCCTGGGAGGCTATGGACAAGCACCAGGGGAATATTGACGTGATTGTAAAGATGCTTCCCCGGGCTGACATTTTCCAAAAGTTATGCTTCCCTCCTGACTGGAATCCTGAAGATGAAGAATATGCCTGCCTGGAAATCCGGGATACCGGTTGTGGAATTAAAAAGAAGGATATCGATAAGATCTTCGATCCGTTTTACTCAAGCAAATTTACCGGTCGTGGTCTTGGTCTGGCCGTAGTCTTCGGAATTATCAAGGCACATGGAGGCGCGGTGGCAGTGAGCAGCGACAAAGGTGCAGGAAGCAGTTTTAAAGTTTATTTACCTGTCACAGCCGAATCAGCCATTCCCGTTTTGCTCACAGTGCATTGAAACAGGGAAGGACGGAGGACGGGAGAAGGGGAGGCAGGAGAAAGCAAACAGCGGAAAAGCAGTTTTTACCGCGAAGGACACGAAGAGTAAAGATATAACAACAGCGATACCCTGTTCAGTTTTAAAATCTTTTCGCTGTTCCGTCTTTTGCTTTTCCCTGTCTCCTGTCTCCTGTTTCCCGTCTCCCTGCCTTTACATTCGCCAATAGAAAGTGAAAATGGCATTTAGCAAGGTCATAACCTAACAGGAATGGTATCGCTGCGCAGCTCCACCCCGTAGAGACGCTCAAGAAGCTTCCAAAACAGGCTATTGCATGAACCATAGTAGAAATTAACATCCTCCAGCCGCAGCTCTCCGAGGGAAAAGCGCGGCGGAGGCAGGGGTGACGGCAGATCACCCCATCTCCTTTTCTTTTTCTTTCTTATCACCGAACGTCATCACACCATCTGCGGGCATTCTGGAACATCCGCAGCCACGGGCTGACCTCCAGCTTTTTCATCTCTTCAGGGAGATAGTGACACTGCCAGGGGAGGAAACAGCGTTCCGGGTGAGGCATCAGCGCAAGGTGACGGCCATCTGCGGAACAGAGTCCCGCCAGCCCTTCCACTGAGCCATTGGGATTGAAGGGATAGGCCTCAGTGGACACCCCACTGTCATCCACAAAGACCAGCGGCGTCTGCCCGCCCGTCTTCACCATATCGAGGATAGAGGGATCAGGGAAGTGGAGCAGCCCCTCACCGTGATCCACATGGATGCCGAAGGTGAGCCCCTCCATGCCCTGCAGCATCATTGCTCTGGAGTTCTGCACCTTCACCGTCGCCCAGCGAGACTCGAACCGGCCGGAAAGGTTGTGGACAAAGCGCGGCTGGCGCTCCGCCGGAAGCCCGGCCTGCGGCACCCAGCCGAGCAGACCGAAAAGCTGGCAGCCGTTGCAGATACCGAGGGTAAAGGTGTCCGGCCGCTCGTAGAAGGCGGTGAACATCTCCCGCATGGTATCGTTGAGCAGAATGGTTGCCGCCCAGCCTTTGGCTGATTCCGGCACATCAGCGTAGGAGAAACCACCAACGGCGGCAAGACCTCGGAACTGCGTCAGATCGATGGTGCCGGAGAGCAGGTCCTTCATACAGACATCCCACGCCTCAAACCCCGCGAGGGTAAAGGCTGCAGCCATTTCACGCTCGGAATTCGACCCTTCATCGCGCAGAATGGCCACCTTCGGTTTTTCCACTGCCTGCAGCAGCGCCGCTTCACTGACACTCGGGGGATACGGCAGATGATACTGCGGCCCTCTGCGGTCGCGAATGTTATGTCGCTCCTCATCGGCATATTCAGCATTCATCTGCAACCGCTCCAGCTGCCAGCTGGTCTCCTCCCACAGCTCCCTCAGTTCCGGCATGGCGCGGTCGAGAACAACCTCGCCATTACAGCGGACGACGATGTGCTGCTCCGCTTTCGTATCACCGATTTTCAACAGCGGCACCCCGGCTTCACTGAAGAGCTTCTCCACCGCGAGGCGATTCTCTTCACGACATTCCAGCACGAGGCCAAGCTCCTCGCCGAAGAGTGCGGAAAGCGCTGACCCTCCATGGGCAAGCTCAACATCCAGCCCGCAGTTACCGGCAAAAGCCATCTCCAGCAGGGTGGTAATCAGGCCGCCGTCACTGCGATCATGGCCGGCAAGCAGCAGCCCCTCTTTGAGACAGCTCTGCACGGCAAGGAAGCCGGTTTTCAACAGAGAACCATTCTCCACATCCGGGCTCTCATCTCCCACCTGTCCGTACACCTGGGCCAGCGCGGAACCACCGAGGCGATTTTTGCCCTCACCGAAATCGACAAACAGCAGCGCAGAACCGGGCTGTTTAATATCCGGAGTTACTTTGCAGCGGACATCGGGCATTGCCGCATAGTTGGAGATGACCAGTTCACGCGGCGATTTCACCATTTCATTTTCCACCATGGTGGCCATGGAGAGGCTGTCCTTGCCACCGTCCACTGCCACGCCGACCTCCTTCATCAGCGCACTCATCGCCTCGCAGGCGTCGTAGAGCGCAGCACCTTCGCCAGGGAGTTTCGGAGCCCACATCCAGTTGGCCGAGCATTTGATCTGCTCCATATCAGCAATGCGCGCCCAGACAAGGTTGGTCAAACTCTCTCCCACCGCCATGCGTGCCCCGGCAGCCGGATTAACCAGCATTTTAATTGACTGCTCACCGATGGAACTGGCAATACCGCTGAGACTGAAATGACTCTGTGCCACCACCTGGGTATCACCGACGGTGAGCTGCAGCGGCCCGCAGCACTGCTGCTGGGCAACCAGACCGGTAACGGCGCGATCCACCTTATTGGTCAGGAAGCGCTTGGAGCCCACGGAGACGAGACGCAATACCCGCTCAAGAGCCTCATCCACGCTCACCTGCGGGAGCTGCAGCGGCGTGGTAACGAGATTGCACCGGTTATCACTGAAGGTTTTCTGCGGCATTTCGCCGAGCAGGGCGCGGATGTCAATATCCACAGGCGTAGTATTATCGTCCGAATCATGGACAAGAAAACGCAGATCGCCGGTGACCTCCCCGAGGATCTCACACCCAACCTTCTCGCGGATGCAGATCGCCTCAAACTGTTTTACCTTTTCCGGCCGAATGAGAAAACCTGTGCGCTCCTGATACTCAGCGACATAGATCTCCAGCACAGACATGGTGGGGTCTCCCACATGAATGTTGCGGATCTCAACCCGCCCGCCACTGTGCTCCACCAGCTCTTTGAGTACGTTGGCAGGGCCTCCCGCACCCTGATCGTGGATCACATCAACGATATTATGCGCCCCCATCTCAATACAGGCGCGCACCACGCGGCTCATCTTTTGTTCCATCTCGGCGTCACCGCGCTGCACAGCGTTAAAGTCGAGACTGGATTCATTCTCACCCTGCATCATTGAAGAGGCCGCGCCGCCACCGAAGCCGACGCGATAGGCGGGACCGCCCACCTGGATAATGATCATTCCTTTCTCTTCTGCAGCCTTCTCAATGTGGCGTTCGTCAATCTGACCGATACCAGCAGTGAACATAATCGGCTTGAGAAAAGCCCAGCGTTCGTCGCCCACCCGCATATCAAAGCTGCGGGTAAATCCGCCGATAAGCGGTTCGCCGAATTTGTTGCCATAGTCGGAGGCACCGTTGGAGGCGGAGATCTCAATCTCCAGTGCCCCGGCAAGGGTGTCGGGACAGGGATAGTCCTGCTCCCAGGCCATGTTATAACCCGGGATGTGCAGACTCCCGACGCAGTAACCAGCGGTCCCCGCCATGACAAAGGCCCCCTGTCCGGTGCCGAGGACGTCACGAATACGACCGCCGGAACCGGTCTCCGCTCCAGGAAAAGGAGCAACACCGGTAGGAAAGTTGTGAGTCTCGGCGGTAAGCAGCGGATCCAGTTCGACCGTTTCCAGCTGGAAGGCCGAGGGGTAACCGGGCCGCCCGGGGCGCAACACTTCAACCTCACAGCCGGCGATAGCCGAAGAGTTGTCTTTAAAGGCGATACGGCTCCCCCTGGGGCTGGCGACAAGGGTCTCCTTGACCAGCTCAAAAAGCGTAGCCGGCTTCTCTTCCCCGTCAATCACCTGCCTGCCTCGGAAAAACCCGTGGCGAGAGTGCTCGGAGTTGGCGTTGTTGAGGTCCATGAGCTCCACTATAGTGGGGTTGCGGTCATTCTTTTTTACGAAGTAATCGTAATAGAGGTTGCGATCCCACTCGTCCATGGAGATTCCGGGAAGCGCATCAAAAGCGGCAAGTCCCTCCTCCTTGAGAGGCACCTCATAGACCGCCTCCGGTTTCACGCCGGTCTCAAAGGTGGTCAGCGGCTGAGGATAGAGACACTCGGTCATGCGGTCGTGGCTGCGGGCGACAAAGGTATTGACGTCTTCCCCCTGAGGCACCACGAGGCGACGCGAACGCTCCACCCGGGTGATGCTCTCCAGCCCCGCTGCGTGGCAGATGGAGACCATATTCGAGGACCAGGCAGTGGCAAAATTCATTCGCGGTCCAACTTCCACCACCCGCTCACCGGTGAGCACCGGCTGCAGCTGTACCGTTTCGGCAAGCAGGCCGTCGGCCAGGATCAGACGCAGGGCATGCCCCTCCTCTTCTTTCAGCGGGCGGTTGCTCGCAACGTTAAAACACCAGGCCTTGCTGTCGTTGACTTTACGGTAGAGCTGGAACAGGGTAGACATAAAAGTCTCCTTTTGGGATAATTATGATGTTAAAAGGGTAAAAAATATTATTGTTTTTTTGAAATCGGAAAAAGACCAACGCTTTTCCCTTATGACGAAAGGATCTTCTCCACAATCGGCCCCACCTTCTTCCAGTTGACACAGGGCCGTTTAAAGCCCCGCGGCTGGATAAGCGGACAGCCGGCAGCGGAGTCATCCACATAGACACTGGCGTAGGCCTTGGGACTGGAGGTCCATTCGGCCTGCTCAGGATTCTTGTTGATTCCACTGAGAACGACACCATTCTCTTCAAGGTACTGCACCGCACTGCTGAGCAGGGGAGCCTCCTCACTGTCAGAACGCATTGTCCACAGGATGAGACGGGCACCACGCCCCTGCAGCCGGAGCAGCCAGTCAATCGCCTTCGGTACCGGCTGACCCATTTCGGGATACTCGTGATCCACGATTGTCCCGTCAAAATCTATACAGACATACATACACATCTCTCCTTACCGAATTTTTTCCCTAAATTATACGGAAACCGTCTTCGGCGCAAACATCAGTTAAAAGGCAATGCCACTTTGTCCAGCCCGGCCAGTCCCACAAAGATAAAGCTGTAGAACGAGGTGCCAAAGAGCAGAGCGGAAAGACTCACCGTAATAATATTGCCAAGGGAAGCACGCAAGCGGTAAAGAACCACCGAAAAAATTCCCGCCATGGGCAGAAAATAACGGCCCTGGGCCTGAAAGTCGGCGGTCCAGGATCGGTAGAAGGCCATGGCGATAAGGGCCAGGCAGCATGCTGTTGCCAGTGACACAAGACTGATTTCCTTAAGGCCGCCACGGAGGCAGACCGAGACCACGATTGTCATCCCCAGTGCCAGCATCAGCGCACGCACAAAGTCGTAGTAGTTAAAAGAACCCGGCACCGAGGAATAGCCATATTCGCCCACCGAAGAACGGAAGGCAAGCTCCCCCCAGTGCATTTCAATAAGTTTGTTGAAAGACACGCCCCGATCTTTCATTTGCAAACGAAAGAATTTTTTATCCAGTGGAGTGGAAGGTTTACAGGCAGGTTCAGCGTGCTGCTCACAGGCGGCCAGCATCCTCTCACTCTTGTGAAAATCATTGTTCCAGGCGTCAAAGAACTTCGTTCCTCCGAAGATGCCAAGAGCGACAACGGTCACGGTGACAATACGCAGGACCACATCCCGCCGCAGCGGTATTTCCCCAAGAAAAAAACGCCAGCAGATAAAGAGTCCGACGAAAAGCAGGAAGGCGAAGAAGTTGAGCTTGCAGAGCAGCAGCAGGCCGAGCAGCAGCCCCAGACCGAACAGGTGCAGCGGGGTAAAGGCACTTCTCTCCCCTGCAAGAAGACGGTTCCACAGAGAGTGTTCCCCCACCAGCTGCGCGGCAACGATCATGGTAAGGAAAAGGGCAAGGGCTTCAGAATTCCAGTAACTGAAGATATACCAGATCTGCGGTGAAAGCAGCAGCGGCATGAGGACAATACGATAGACCGGCCGGGCAACGGCAAGGCTGAGCAGAATCAGCAGTAAAGCAGCGTTGAAAAGTCGGAAAGCGATATAGTCGGGCAGATCCAGAGGTGCCAGAAGGCGGGCAAACTTACCGGCAAAGAGGTAGGCGATCTCACCGTTATAGAGGCGGGAGACCCCGTAGCCACTGTACGTGCCTTCCGCCCGCGGATCACCCACCGGGGGAGGAAGGGTATATTTTGTGTAGTATTGTGCCGCCGCCACATGCACCCCCTCATCGGGGTGAATGTTAAACCTGCTCACACCAGCCATCACGCAGACAAGGGTAAGCACCACCAGCAAACCTCCCGGAACGAAGAGCCATCGCGGCAGCATCTTCTGCGCGAAGAGAACCAGCAGGAAGGAAAGCAACAGCAGAACGCCAATACGGGCGACAACCCAGGGGAAGATCTTTACCGGGGAAAGCCGGGGGAGTGTCCAGGTAAGGCCGGGATCGTGACCGGTACTGGTGATGAAGAAACCGCCCCCCCCGTCCAGCGTTATCTCCCCGATATCTCTTCCCCGCACCAGCCGCTTCATCTGCTCCGGCGAGGTGAGGACAAGCGGGACAAAACCATCCTGGTGGAGAACCAGGGAAATCACCCGAATCTCCCCTTTCCCCTCCAGAGGATCAAGACGCAGTTCACTGATATGCCGCAGGTCGGCAAGGTGAAATTCAAACTCAGCTTTTCCACGCCCGAGGGCCGCCATTTTCATCCGATACTCAGACCAGCCTTCGCCAGCGCTGCGGTAGTAGATTTTGAAAATGGACCGCTGAGTCGTCTCAACATGCAGAAGAACCTCAGCCCGGGCGGCGAAGAGAAACTGCCAGAGACCGATCAGCAGCAGTGCCACAAACCCCACCCTGCCCCAGAAACGCAATTCACCCATGTCATCACCTTAAAAAGATGTCTCTTCTACTGGCATTTCCCGCCGACGGCACATCGGAAGTACTACCATTTCGCCGCACTTCCGTCAATTCTGCCCGCTTCCCTGTGAATTGACAAGTACCCAATCCGGGTTGCATTCGGAGCACTTTATTAAGCGAATCAACCACTACGGGGGACCTTAGAGAAGATGAGGTATTCATAGATTTCATTGAACCTGCCCGAGGCCTGTTGTCGATGGTCATGTTCAAACACCGGTCGTGGATTCAGACCGAGTTGAAAC
>JALNVI010000024.1 GCA_023231425.1 Desulforhopalus sp.
GCAAAGGCATGGGTGGTTGAAGAATTTTTTCGACACCAAGGCTGCTTCGTGCGTCCTCCCGCTGAGCGGGAGTAAGGGTGTGATTAAAGAGAACGAGGAGACGGGTCATCTCTTTTTCATCTCCAGATTCAAGTCTTTCATTCTCAGCTCCCAATATTCAAGCATTTCCTTTTCACTTTTCTCATCTGCTTCAAGGGATTTGACAGCCTCACCAAAGTCTGCCAATGGTGGATATACCTGCTTATACTCCAGCAAAAAATCACAGATCTCATCTGCAGATTTTCCGGTAAGATAATCGACTGCTGCAGGTGCATACTTCCAGAGCCACATTTCACGATCTTTTCTCTGCTGTTCCCCGACAAGAGGTTCACAAAGAGCAAAAATTTGTTGCACAAGAGGATCTCTGGTATCGACCTCTATCCGTAGTCCTTTTTTTAACTGGTTGTAGATTGTTGAGACCTCTTTCCAGCTGGAGACGGATGCCTCCTCTAATCTTCCGAGAAAAGCCTTGACCGGGCAATACCGGGAAAACAGATCATCCAGTCTTTTCTCATAAGGCAATTCCTGCGCCTTTTCTGTAAAAGCATCCTCCTGCTCACTCGGAAAGCCCTCCTTTTCTTCAATAAAAGCTTTCAATTCATCTGCCTTCATTGCCTTAATGCGTACTGCAACTTCATGAGAAGTATACTTATACTTAAAACGACCATAACCAACTCTGGTTTTCGCTCCAAAACCACACTCCGCGCCAAGTTTCACCAGCATTTTTTTTGCCAGTTCCCGCCATCCTTTTTCCCCTCGAATGGAGAAGAAAAAACACTCTCCCGGAGCAACAACAATAAATCCGTTTGGTACTGGCGATGCAGTTCCATCAGGCCAGGCACCTTTCTCGCCTCGATAATATGGGCCATTATGAACCGTGATAATATCCCTTTTGAAAGGACTGGTCGTTTTCGGGACCCACCAGGCATCCAGAAAATCCAGAAAACCACCGTTGGCCCGCCCCTCTTCATCACCTCCACCAAACATGACGCGAGAGTTCTCCCCTGCAACCCCATCTGCAGCAAGGGCGCTTTTTTGCCACTCAGTCTCGCTATTGTGATGGGCAAAGGAAGAGAGAGCCCCCTTCACTGCACTTCCCGGAATTAGAGGAGTTCCCCATGGATATTGCAGGGTGATACCAAACTCGTGAATATTCTGATCGCCCATTCCCACGACCAGGGGACTGGTCAGTTGCAGTTCAAAACAGGTGACGGCAGAATTGTTCTCCAGCTCCTTTTTCCGCAGTGAAAAGCTCTTGTTATATAATGAAAAGGTGCCCAGGCTGATTCCTTTTTCCAACGAGGTAAGTGCGGCCTCCTTACAATCAGTTTCCCCCGTTTCATCAATTCCAGAACAGAGCTTATTGAAAAGCAGAGAGAGATTTTCCGTCGATTGACTTGATGTGTTCGCACCTGAAAAACATTGTACGGCCTTACGTACTGAAGGGATCACGGCTGGCCCCCCTTCTCTTTTGCTATAAGGGTGTCGGCAAACCTTTTATGCCAGTTCAGCAAATGAAGGGTCTCCCGGGTAAGCACCATGTATTGCGGAAGAGAAGCTTCTTGGGCCTGCTTATACAGGAGATCATCATCCTGCCCTTTGAGAATGGAGAGCTTTTGTAATTCATCCTGCAGATGCCCCAGCAGTATGGCGTGCTGTTGTTCTTTTGTTTTGGATTTAAAAAAGGCAAGAGTCTGTATCAGACCGGAGTTCCGGACCAGGCTCCCGGCCTTTTTGGATAGGGTTTTATATTTATCCGCCCATTCCCCCTCTGCCGCCTTCTGCACATTGGGCAGCACAACTTCCGCATAGCGCTGGCTTTTACTTTTCATTTAGCCCTCCTCTGAGAGAAGATCAAGGAAACCAGACCTCTGCCTGTGGTCGCATTCCCTCCTACCTGCAGAGAAAGTGGCATGGAGCATACCAAGTCGAGCAAGGCCTCGGCAGAGAGATCGTGATACTTTTCGCCCCTGCCATTTTCGCCATAAACAGCTCCGAGAAAAAGAGTCTCGGCGGGAACATACTCCTCATACCAGAGGGCACCATCCTCCACGACTCCATTTTCACCAATTTTATTATGTGCAGAAACCGGCAGACTCGTTTCGCACAAAAAATCAAGGACATCATTATCGACAACCACAAACCCTTCATGGAAAAAGCTCTGTCCTTCTGTATCATCCGGGTAGAGTTCTTTTGCGAGTAGAGTTGCCCACTCATCCGCGTTTTTCTGAGAATCTGGATCAACTAACAGGTCAAGTTCCTCCAGCAGGAGCTGTTTCCCTCCCGCCCGCAGAAGCCTTGAATTCTGTGGCACCGCAGAATGGTACTCTGTTGTATCCTGAGGATGAGCAAAGTGGGGAATTTCAGGGAGGTTTTCATACCCGGCCCGTAGCATCTCCTCCTTAAGAAGTCGTAAAGTCTGCGGGGAAGCGACATGGGCATATGTGCCGAAGTAAGACCGTACCGGGAGACAGATCAGCTGGCAGTCAGTAAAAGAGAGAGCCGAAGCAGAGTCACTTTTTCCCTTCTGCATTCCGCCAAAGGCTGCAGCAAATTTTTCCTGCTCTTCTGTCTCCTCAAAGTAATCTCGCAACACACCCTTTATTGATGTTCCAGGAACAAGCGGATGGCCGGTAAGGCTGTGCTTCGCCACTGGCAGATCAATATCAGAAAGCCCCTGCCCAATTCCGCAATGGAGACCTGACCGGGTTTGCATAAAATAGAGCTGCATCTTCATGAGTTATTCTCCTTCTATAGATTGTTTGCCAATACAGACACAGCCGTACCCATCCGCTGTTTCCGTCATTGCAAGATTTTTTCCCCACAACTTTGCGGCCAGTTCAGGCGCCTGCTGCGGATTTTTTAACTCGATGAGATAGACACTTCCTGCCGGAACCAGCCTGGCGGTGGCCTTCGGTCCGCGAGTCTCCATGTCCCAACCACTGACCGCCTGCCAGCGGGGAAGAGAAGCAGAAACCAGGCGTAAATCGATATCACTGCCAGGGAGTCTCTTCCATGCCGTTTCCCGTCCGCCATCATCGGGATGAAGCCAGGAAGGTGCCCAGGAAGCAAAATTTCCAGCAGTAACAAGAATCAATCGAAGATAACGAGAAGGCGTAAAGGGCGGGCATGGTGGAAAAAGTTCCGCCGCACTCTCAATATGAGCAATTTTACGGTCACCACCGAGGAAATAAGAGCCTTCCGGGTGGTCATCTTCGCGCATTCCAGTGAGCTCCACACCTATGCCATAACGCCCAGGCAGCTGGTCTTCCCCGGATTTCCGCCCCAGACGGATACCCCGTGAGGAAAAGAGTTGTCCTTCAAGCACCGTCCCGGTATCATTATTTACTGCGGTATGGAGACGAAGCTCCTCCACAGGCCAATCAGTCCCCAGCTCTTTGTCTGTAAGTGGCTGAGGAAAAGAACCATCCTCCAGCCATTGCTCAAAGGGCTTCTGATACCAGAGGTCCGGGGCATTTTTCGCCGGTTTTTCTCTGACCTTAGAAATTGGCAAAAGCCAATTACTCCAAGGAAGATTCACTCCTTCTCCATTACGAGGGGATTCATAATGCAGGGGATGAAGAGAAAAAGATTTATGTCCGCTCTGTTTCTTCGCCTCTGTGATAATAACATCAGCCGGTGCCGGGAAAAGAGGCTGCCAATCCTCCCCTCTCTCTAACTGCCACATTGGAATCATTCGCAGCATTCCTATCTTTTTTATCTGCTCAATATTCTGTTTGCTCTTTTCTCCGACAAAAAAGTCCATATCACGGGAGAGCCCGATGCGACTGCGAAACATGCCCAAAACTGTGCAGGGATGCGGCCAGCGCAGCAATCCGCCATGCACCTGGGCATCGTTGCCAAATGGACGGCCGTCACGAAAAACCAGTGCCTCTTCAGAGTGTACGATATAGATATTATTCTTCATCAGGATTCTCCTTTCTCAATTCCACACAACTCTGCCCCTGCCAGTTGATGCGCGACGACCAGTTCACTGGCGAGATGATAGAGGCTTGTATGACCAGACAGCAACTCTGCGGCACCCTGCGCTGTCAAGGAACTGGCCTCAAAATCTTTATGGCAAATAAGGCGAATTGCCTCCAGGGCCGCTGGTGAATCAGGATAACAATTGTCCGTTCCACACCCCTTCCATAGCAGTTCATCACCACACTCTGCCACCAGGGCCCTGAGCTGATAGGCAAGTCGCGAACTGAAAGCCCCGTTCCGATAACGCTGTACCCACTCATTCATCCGCGTCACAAATGGTTTAAGAGCGTTGTCCTCCTCCCAGAGACCACACAGTTTGATATCAGAGCCACTCCGTTTTGATTGGGTAATTGCCAGCCTGTTTCTTCCCTGCTGCTTTGCCAGTGTCTCTGCCTGGCGGGCAAGAACAATGGATTGATCCATGGGATGTTTGACATGGACTATTGCCACACCCAATGAAAAGGTGGGAGGACTGTCAATTTCGGTTCCTGCACAAGCATCTTTCATCACCTTGCTGAAGGATCGATTAATTGCTTCCGCACAGGAAAGCATTGTATGAAGAGGGGTGTACCCCATCACATCATCTCCCCCGCTGTAGACCACCTTGCCGGAATACTGTGCAAAAACGTTTCTAACCCCCACGGCAAAACGATCAAGTTCCACAGAAAATTGACGATGATGGTCCATCTCTTTCATTTTACTCAGAGTCTGCCCCATATTGTCGCCATCCCCAACCAGCAGGCAGACATAGGGCCCAGGTTCTCCAGCTTTTCGGTGCAACTGTTGTATATCCTTCTTCAGCTTCTCCCATACCTCCCCCTCCACGCTATCTCTGTGCTGCCCATACTCCTCAGCGAAGGAGAGAGGGAGCAGTAATTCTACCGGAAAGTCCTCAGGAAGGGACAGTTTTCGTCCATTTTTCGGCGGCTTTACGGGTGCTCCTCCGGAAGGATACAGCCTCTCTGCCGAAGGGAGAGAGGCTATGGTCGCAGCGAATGAAGGATCTGTAACAGCGAGTTCTGCCAGTCTGTCCAGCAGTGGTTCCACCGCAAGTTGGGCAAAATTATCGAAATGGGGGGACTTTTCTCTTACGGGGCCGAACCGCTTGATCAGTCCCATGGCATCAAGATGTTCCCCCTTTTTAAGCTGACAGGAGTGGAATTTATTTCCTCTAAGCACTGATTCTCTAATCCCGTCCAGACTGGATTTAGGAATTCCCGCACCATTCCAGGGTGCTGCTGAGAATTCACGTAAGGCCTTCCTTCCGGCAAGCAATCGCTCACAACGTACCAGTGAATCTGAATAATTTTCAGTCAGGGGTGTCCAGGCTGCAAAGAATTCCCCGAAGTCATCAAGCTCTTCCTTGAAAAGCTTTCTATTGATATTCCGCTGATCCTTTGTGGAAATAGTCTTTAGCGCACTCTGTGCCATGCCCTGCCAACGGTCATAAAAGGCTTTTCGTGCCTCTTCAACCAGAGCCTCTGGTTCTCCCTCAGCCATTTCACCTGTTCTGACAAGAATCTTATTGGCGGTATTAAGTTCAGATTTTGGTTCCAGCTTACCCTTGTCCTCAATTCCCGGGAAAATCAGATCACAACCGGCATCGGAAAGGTATTTCGCCACGGCCTTGGAGAGTTCTGAAAGAAGCCAGGAGCCATACCAGAGGTCGCGAAGTTTACGGGCGGAGGCAATAAACTCCTGCACAGGCCCAACGGAAATGGAGAGCAGATATTGTTGTTTTTCTCTCATGATTTGGCCTCCTTTACTTCGAGTGCCTTAAAGAGGGCATCATAGGGGTTTTCACCTATTTGCCCCTCTTTTTTTGCACCCTTCTGCAACCTGTGATTGCGCCAGTTTCTCGGGTGTGCCTCCAGTGGAATTGCCGAGCGTAAATTTGAATCCTGAAACAGTTCCAAATCTGGAATTGTACTGTTGAGCAACAGGCAGACGTTCATATAATTATCTCCACTCAATCTAATAATTTTGAGTATCACGGGAGATGGCCAGCGCGTTTTTCCGCCGGCGGGGCGAACCTCAAGAGTTCCCCCAGGATCGCCCTCGTTGTCTTTGAATTTATATTGAACAGGCAAGCCATAGGCAGCTCGAGGGAAATATGGCTTCTCAAAGAGAGGTAGGTGTTTGCTATATTCCTTTGTTAGAAGTCGAATCCCATCGGCATCTGCCCAGTTCGTTCTGCCAAATTTTTTCTCTTTTGCATCATCCTGACGAAAATTCTTATACTTTTCCAAATACTCTTTCCATATCTTCACAGGGTCATCACCATTAGCAGGAGAGAAGCCAAAGCGCCCCTGTGCCAATAATGGCATGGGAGATTGACCAAAGGCAGGAGATTTGACAGAAGAGAATTCCTTCACAAATTCCTCTATTGCTTCTCCGTCCGGAAATTCTTTCATGACCTCTTTACAGTAGAGAGAACCGCAACCCCGTGTTGTCCGCGCACCAATACCACCAAAGAGAAGCCACAGTTTCACGCTCATCTCAACCTCCTTCTTCATCTCCTGTGGGCAACGGATTTCCAATGAGAAAGAGCAGGATGTAATCAAAGTGAAGGAGCTTTTATCTTGCTGTCCCTGCAGGGGGAAAAGGACATAACCTGGGAATTCTGGATAATCCATCAGCCCTTTTCCATTCATTTCCAACCTCTTCTTCCCGACACCACCAACTTTGGTAATATTCAGTATGACAGAAGAGGCCTTCCCCTCATTAGAATCTGAAGTAACTGCTCCTCCCCAGATGTCGGCTTCACGCTGCATCAACTTTTCCGGGCTGTTAACCTGCTGCATCGTCCGCCACCAGAAGCGCAATTGTCCTTTGACGGAAGGAGTTCGAATCAGATTTGTTTCATCTGGACAATAACTTTTTGTGCCGCCCCCCATGACAGGTGTGAGAAGCTCAATTTGATACTTCAGGACAGAATTTTTCTCTCCTGTAAAGGACTCCGGGGCAGGTATGGGAGGGTATTTTCGTGACATTTTCATCTCCTTGTATGTAATAATGGAAAAGATGCCTTGTTAGGATATACTTGTTGCAGGGAAAATTCTATTTCTGCAACGTTGCTTACATAATGGCTATCCTCTTCTTATTGATCTCAATGCCGTAAAGCGTATCTGGGCGTTTTCCCCGTGAAGAAATAAGAATTTCTGCAGCACTTTCCCCAAAGGCCCGTAACAGGTCACGCTTTATCTTTGATTTGTAGGAGTTGAAATTTTCTACATTCAGATTCAGAATTCCGGTGTCACTGGTTGCAGAAACTTTCCCCACACAGATCTGTTGATAGAGTTCTGCAATTTCCTGCTGATGCTCGAGGAGTTCCAGAGCGGTAAACCACCTTTGTTTCTGTACAGCGAGACAGAAAAAAGTGTAGAGAGCAAGACGGGCGGGATGCATATCCAGCTCCACTCCGCCATAACAGAGGGTGGCGTTCTTCAGAGAAATTTCAAGTCGGAGATCTTCCTTCTTTACCAGGGAAGTGAGCAGTGTTCCGGGAGGATGCGGCGCGATCAGCAGGTCACTGGCAAATCGTTCGCGCAAGGAGATAAAAGGGATGGGAATAAGATACAACTCTGCGTCACTGCTGGATTTCCTGCAGAAGTGACCATCACAGGTCTTGACTTTCATCATCTTTTCTTGCACCGGGGGATACCAGAACCCGGGGTTTGACTCAAACTCCGGGGAAACAAGAATATGGAAAAGGCGATCCTGTCGCCGTCCATAAAGCTGGACGGCCAGAGTAAGACAGGAACTCATGGTTTTTCGCCCTCCCGCTATCAGAAAGTAGACAATATTACTCCTCTCTGCTGTGAGGGTTCGGGTAAGTTCTGTGGTGAGGGAAAGGAGATGTTCGTTATCCTCACCGGTAAAAATATCAGTCAGAGGTTTTCCATTCTCTCCGCAGGGAATATGAATATTACGTTCAGTAAAGGTAATTTTTCCAACATCAATTTTATACTCCTTACAAAACCGAAAGTATTGCCCACCCCCCTCTCCCAGCAGTTGAGACAACAGAAGTTCTTTGCCTGACAGAGTGGTTATGATGTGAATTTCATCAACCATCCGTCCCTGCTGATGAAGACAGTAGAGAGTCTCAGTAATTACCTGAGGAGCAAGCCCGGAGAGTGCCAGGAGAATCCGCCTTCCCATTATTCGTCCTTTGCCTGCACTTCTATCTGTCCAAAGCCAAAGGCAGTCTGTTTCCCGAGACCCACTCGCTCCGCGTAGCGAAAAAAAGGAAGGTATTCATCAAGTTCCCCTGCAAAGGAAAGCTCCCCCATCACTCCGCCAAAGAGCATGTTGTTCTTCTGCCTGTTTGAGTAGCGTTGATACTCTATCCAGCGGGTAGAATCTGCGGCCGTTGAAATTTGTTCCGCCATTGCGCATAATCTCTTGAAATCATAAGAGAGATTCGGATCTCCATAACTGCTTTCAAGGATATGAATACGACGGAGAGCTGCGCGTACAAGATGGAGAAAAGTAATGCGGCGGAGAAAGAAGTTTTCAAACTTGAGCCGCAGAGGACTCTGCAGGGAAAAGATAATATGGGAGGCGGAATCACCGCCTGGTGCCAGAGCAAGCTGCTCGGGCTTTACAGCAGACAGCCTTTTTTCATCTCCGCTGTAAATTATTTTCCCCGCCACAGAAACCGAGGAGAGTACATAGCGCCCCTCCTGTCGTTTCGTCCCCTTGCCAAGCCCGCTGTTACCCATTTCCTGGAGACAGTAGATAATGTGAGGTAAAAATCCGGTGGCAGGGCCAAGAAGGGTAAGGCCGAAACGAAGAGTATCCCCCGGCTGATACTCCCGTTTCTCTTCGGTGGGAGGCAAAAGGATATAGGGATGAGGCCGGGCTGAGACCCGGCTCTCCTGCAATTTTTCTGTTGCAAACATGAGTGCGTAGGCGCAGGAGGAGTTGAGAAGGCAGCTCTCGCATTGCTGGTTGCGCAAGGTACAGGCAACCTTTTTCAACGCATGCCCAAATGCGCCACGCAGGGTAGAACCCTTAAAAACAGGCAGAATTGCCGTGGTAACAAAACAACATTCGATGTCAAGAGGAAGGAAAGCAAGGGACATAAACGACTCCCAGAACTTTAGATGAGAAGGGGGAAATTCACTTTATTGTAAGCCCACAATATTATCACATTCCTTTTGTTACAAGCACATTTAGTGCAAATAAAAAGGGTTAGACAGAAAGATCAATTCTTCAGCCACTTTAATGAGTCCTTCCAGTGAACCTGCCTGCGAGTTACATTGAACAGGAAAAAATTACGAAGGAACTGCAACCATCATTTCAATAAAATTACATAGAGGGAACGAACAGATGAAAATTGAAGAAAACCTGAAAAGTATCGGAGAAAAAATGTGCCAGGAAGGACACCTGGCGGATATACGGATAGGCCTTGGTTATACCTGCGTTGAGCTGCAGGACGGCGCTGCCGGCATCGCCTGGACACCGACACGGAGCGCGGGTTCTTCCTGCACTCACATGCCCAAAGCGGGCACCATGCAGAATTTCACCGAGCTGGAGTCAATCAATCTGCTCAGCAGCAACAGCCATCTTGAACGGGCCATCGGGCTGGCGACATTTAACGCGGTAAACTCCAGAAAAAAACAGAATTACAGCGACACAGAAGCCATTTCCATGCTCAACATTCAACCCACCGACAACGTGGTGATGGTCGGTCATTTTGCCCCCCTGCTCCCGAGAATAAAAAAGACCGGCTGTACATTTCACGTCATTGATCTTGATTCAGCCAAACCGGGTATTACTGACCTGAGCGAAGGCCCACGCCTCCTCGCCGAATGTGATGTCGCCATTCTGACTGCCACCAGTATCATCAATGGAACAATTGATGACCTGTTGAGCCAGTTGAAGAGGAATCGGGCTGCGGTTCTCCTCGGCCCCTCCACACCGGCCTGCCCCGAGGCCTTCCGGGATTCCAGAATCACCCAGCTCAGCGGATCAATGGTTACAGATCCGGAACCGCTCAAGAGAGTTATCTCTCAGGGCGGCGGCACGATGCTGCTGAAAAAGTTTGTGAAGTTTGTGAATATGTCTGTGTAATTGAAAGGCGAAGGAATTGTTGTCGGCATTGGGGAATCAGACTCCTCGTGCCGATTTTTCCGATAACAAGTGCTGTGCTCTGTGCATAGTAACATCTGGTTAATTTGTCGTGATATAAAACATAAAGCAAAATAAATTATTGATTTTATGTTGCCAGCAATTTATTCTTTACGCGCTATAAGAAAACCAGATAATAATTTTTATACAATTAAATAAATGAGAAAATGAAGCCGGTTTTCATAACAATAGGGTTGTTGATTTGCAGCAATATATTCATGACCTTTGCATGGTATGCCCATTTAAAAGAGCTGGGGAACAAGCCGTGGATAATAGCAGCCCTCATAAGCTGGGGCATTGCACTCTTTGAATACATGCTTCAAGTCCCCGCAAATAGAATTGGTTTTACAGTATTATCAATTGGTCAACTCAAAATAATTCAAGAGGTGATTACCTTAAGTGTCTTTGTTCCCTTTTCATTATTTTACATGAAAGAACCATTGAAATTAGATTATCTCTGGGCTGGCTTGTGTCTTGTTGGCGCTGTCTATTTTATGTTTAGAAGCAAATTTGCATAACAACTAAGGATAGATAGCGTGAGGAACGAGAGCTGGATTCAAGGTACCCATAAGTGTGACACGTTGTCCCGTGAACAATTCCCGGAACACGTCGAGGTTTGGGGAAAACTCGCCCGGGGGACAAAAAACCATTTCAAAAGCAGACAAACCCTTAAGTAGTGACGGATGTAACCCCTTGATTTGGAGAAAAAATGAAAACCAGCTCGTTACTTCAACTGTATCGCGGAGAGGAGAGAAACAGCAGCTTAACCAACAATCTCCTGTTGGCTTATCTTGAATTATTGGGGTTGACTGAGGACGATGCGCTGCAAAAGAGCTTGCTGCAGGAATTGATTCGCTCGTATGTGCAGCTTGAGAAACAAGTAGATGGGCTTCTCAAGAATACCCTGCCAGCCAGGGTGGCAGAGGAGATAAAGTATCGGGGCCATTATGTGCCGCGCAGCTTTGTGTGTACCATTCTTTTTACCGATTTCGTTGGCTTCACCCGCCTTGCCGAAAAAGTTCCCCAGGAAAAGCTGATCAATATCCTGGACGAAATTTTCACAGGATTTGACCGTCTGGTGGAAACCTTTCAGGGGACCAAGATCAAGACCATCGGGGACGCTTACATGGTGGTATTTGGCGCCCCTGAAGAGGTAGAGGATAACGCCTGCCAGGCGATCCGGGCAAGTCTCAAGATGATTAAATTTATCAACGAGTTCAACCGCAACAGCCCCCTGGCTTTCGAGATGCGTTCAGGTATTCATACAGGCAGGGTGATGGCCGGGGTGGTAGGTCATGAACGGATGCAGTTCGATGTCTTCGGAGACAGCGTCAATATCGCATCCCGCTTTGAGTCCTCCGGAGTCCCCGGCCGTGTAAACATCTCCGAGGAAACCTGCCGCCTGGCTCAGTCACATTTCGCTTTCGAGAAACGCGGTCTGATAAGTCTTAAAAACAAAAAAGCCATGGAAGCCTATTTGGTGGTTGGCAAGCGTGAGTAATTTTTTTCTCAAACAAGGGAAGTACGACGAATGAACAATTCTGAAAAGATAGATTTTCCGGTACAAGTGGCTGAGGGGATATATTGGGTGGGAAGCCATGAACAGGGAACCCATCTCTACTGCAACCCATATCTGATCGTCGTGGATGACAAGGCCATATTGATAGATGGCGGCAGTCGCTCTGATTTTGCCAGGGTAATGATGAAGATCCTCCAGGTCGGCATAGATCCAAAGGACATCGTAGCCCTGATCTATCAGCACTATGACCCAGATCTCTGTGGCTCAGTGTCCAACCTCATTGATATTTGTGAAAACCCGGATATCAAAGTGCTGTCAACTCGCGACGACAAAACCTTCATTTCCTTTTATCTCCAAAAGAACAGGTTCCGTTTGATAGAAAACATTGAGGACTACGGGAACACCTTTACTCTCAATAAGCGGACGCTTAGATTCATCCCCACTCCATATGCCCACACCAATGGCAGTTTCGTCACCTTTGACGCACAGACCAAAACTCTGTTCAGCAGCGACCTGTTCGGCAGTTTTTCTTATTACAAAGAGAACATTTTTTTTGATCTCGCCCCCCAGTGTTACACCTGTACAACCCTTGAAAAATGTCCTGACGGCAAAGAGTATTGTCCGATTCTTGCGATGGATCAATTCCACCGCAAGATAATGCCCTGCGAAAAGGCGCTCCATTACGCCATGAGCCAGATAAAAAAAATCGAGATCGACACCATAGCTCCCCAGCACGGCAATATCCTCTATAGGCGAAAAGATATCGATTTTTTCATCGATCGACTGGGCTCTCTCGACAAGGTTGGCATAGACGGAATGCTATGAGCCCTGCTGAAGGAAACCCTGAATTCAAGTAATAAGTGCAACACGTTTGCCAGTGAAAACGTCCAGCGGGGTCAGCCCTTTTAAGACCTTTCTCGGTGTCAAATTCAACAACAGAACTCCGTTGTCTCTCCTTTTAGAAAGAGTGCACTGGTAGCGAGGCTGGTACCAGATCGAATTCTACAGATCGAATTTTCCCCCCTTCTCTCAATTACCCTCCATCAGCATGCGCCACACCGGGGCAGCGGTCTTGCCGCCGCTCTCATGACCCATGGGCTGATTATTGTCATATCCGACCCACACTCCAGCGATCATGTTATTGGTAAAACCAACAAACCAGGCATCCCGGCTGCTATCCGAGGTACCTGTTTTCCCGCCGAGGATACCGGGGACCCAGGCGTTACGCCCCGTACCATTAACCACAACGTTGTACAGCATGCCCTGCATCTCTGTGGCAATCTGCTGCGACAGCACCCGCTGCGCGACACCCTCCGGTCGAATAACCCGCCCATCGTGGAGAACAATTTTGGAGATAAGAGAGGGCGGATGATAGATACCGTCGTCGGCGAAAATGGCGTAGGCACTGGTGAGCTGCAGCGGTGAGAGATCCACCGCACCAAGGGCAAGGGAAAGATCGTGGGGCATTTTGGCGGTTATTCCGGCCTGTGTTGCAATGGCCACAGTTTTCTTCCAGCCAACCCTGCCCATAAGCCGCACAGCAGCGGTGTTCAGTGAATTGGTGAGGGCCTGCAGCAGCGTCACCTCACCCATATATTTATTGTTGTAGTTTTTTGGCGTCCACATCCGGCCGCCCCCACCGCGAATGGAGAGGGGCGCATCAAGAATACTTGAATCCGCCTGCCAGCCATCCTCCAGCGCCGCCGCGTAAAGAAAGGGCTTAAAAGTGGAGCCAGCCTGCCGCCGTGCCTGGATGGCCCGGTTGAAAGGCGATGCGCTAAAGGATGTGCCGCCAACCAGTGCCCGCACCTTACCGGTCTTCGTTTCCAGCGCCACCAGCGCTGCCTGCGGAGTTTTACCCGTTTGACTTCCTCCACCGGCCCGCACCGTCACATCGGCAATGCCCTGCGCAACCGCCTGCAACGCCCGCTTCTGCAACGCCGAATCAAGCCAGGTGTAAACTCGCGCCCCGGAAGTCTGCAGCGGACCACCGATCAGTTCCCGCGCCTGCTTTTTCACCTCATCAAGGTAGTAGCCGTTTTCCTCCCCCGCCAGCTGAGGACGAAGGTTGAGCTGTACCGGCGTTGCCCACACCTCCCGCGCCTGTTCTGAGGTGATGTAACCATTCTCCGTCATCCGGTTGAGGACATAGCGCTGCCGCTCTGCCGCACGGGCCTCATGGTCAAAGAGCGAGTAACGGCTCGGTGCCTGGGGCAGCCCCGCAAGCAGGGTGCACTCGCCAAGAGTAAGCCGCGCTGCCGATTTCCCAAAGTAGATCTGCGCTGCCGCCTCCACTCCAAAGGCCCCTTCGCCGAGATAAATCTGATTGAGATAAATCTGCAGAATATCCTCCTTGCTGAACTCCCGGTCGATAAGGGTGGCAAGAATTGCTTCGCGGATTTTGCGGTTCCAGGTCTTCTCCGGAGTGAGGAGGATCAATTTAGTCACCTGCTGGGTGATAGTTGAACCACCCTGTCCGCGCCGTCCGGACTGCAGATTGTTGATCAGCGCCCGCAGCATGGAGATAAAATCCAGCCCGTCATGCTCAAAAAAATCTCCGTCTTCTGCGGCAATAAAGGCAGGGACCAGATATTTCGACATTCGCGACAGGGGCACCACCGTGCGGTTTTCGGTAAACATGCGATCGACAATGCGCCCGTCGCTGTCATAGATGATGGTGGCCTGTGGAGGCTGATAGCAGGCGATGGCAGCGAGATCGGGAAGGTGGAGAGACTGCCTCGCCCTGAGGGCACCGCCGAGGAGAAGAGCCTGCAGAATGACGATGATAAGCAAAAGGACGTAGATGTCCTTTTCAGTGTAGACCCGCCGGACAGACCTTTTCGACGGGGATTTTCTGGTGGAAGGACGTGCCGTGCTCTTTGCCGGTGACGTTTTCACTGCGGGAGTTTTCTTTGCGGGAAGCACGTTATATAGTATTATTCCTTATCTGGAGAGGCCAAAAAATCAGGTTTCCACCAAAGTACCATTACCCCGTAAACCCGCAACAGGAAAGTCCAGACCATGTCGAAAATCCGTATCCTCCCCGATCATCTCGCCAACCAGATTGCCGCTGGCGAAGTGGTTGAGCGCCCCGCTTCTGTTATTAAAGAGATGGTGGAAAACAGTATCGATGCCGATGCCACCCGCATTGAGGTGGAGATTGAGGGAGGAGGTGTGCGCCTGATGCGTATCATCGACAACGGCAGCGGCATGGATGAGGATGACCTGCTGATGAGCCTTGAGCGCCATGGTACCAGCAAGATTCATGACGAGGAGGACCTCGGTGCCATCAATACCCTCGGTTTCCGCGGCGAGGCCCTGCCTTCCATAGGTTCGGTGGCGAAGTTGACCATGAGCAGCCGAATTGCAGGGGCGGAGCTGGGAACGAAAGTGGTCTATGAATATGGCAGGCTCCTCAAGGTCCACGAGGCAGGCTGCGCCCCCGGCACCACCATTGAGGTCCGCAGTCTTTTTGGCAGGACCCCGGCGCGGCGAAAGTTTTTGCGCACTGCCCGCACCGAACGGGGCCACATTGAAGAGGTGATACGCAACTATGCCCTCGGCTGTCCCGCCATCGGCTTCATCCTGCGGGTGGACGGTCGGGAGCTTTTGCGCCTTAATGAAGGGATGAACTCCCGTGACCGGCTGGCAAAAGTGCTCCACTACGACGGCGACTTTATTGAGGTGCAGAAGATCGCGGGGCGGGGCGAAGAGCTGGAACGGCGCGCTGACGGCTGGCTGACACCGCCGGATTTAAACGCCGGGCCTGCGAAACTGCGTCTCTTCGTCAACGGGCGTGCGGTACGCGACCGGATGCTGATCCACGCAGTCAACGAGGGGTTACGCGGCTTTCTGATGAAAGGGAAAAACCCCTCCGGCCTGGTCATGCTCACCGTCAATCCCTCCGAAGTTGATGTCAACGTCCATCCAGCCAAGCATGAGGTGCGCTTCCGCAACTCCAACGATGTGCACGCCTTTCTTGAGACGAGTGTCAGGGAGGCAATGGCGGGCCATCAGCGCCACCTGCAGGCGCGAATCTTCAACCGACCGGAGATGGCAACACCGGAAGAAACATTTCCCTCCCCCCAGCCCGTTCCAGAAGCCGATTTTACACCACCGCAGAATATTTCACCTCCCACGGCTGACAGTCCCTTTCAACAGGCGACTGCTGAACACTGGACGGAGGTCCGTCCGGCAAGCGCCAGGCCAACGGGAAAAATAAGTTCCACCCTCGAGCCGGAGCGACAGACAGCAACACCACCACACTCCTTCACAAAACCCGTGCCGGAGCTGCTCCCGGAGGAGCCCATGCCTCACACCGAGTCTATGGAGGAGACCCCTGCGACCGTTACACGTCCCGCTGAATTCGCTCCCCCCGGACCTGCAGCCAGCTCCTCCGCGCACAACCTGCGGATAATCGGTGTGTTCGGGGATCTCTACATCCTCTGCGAAGGAAGTGCAGGGATGGTGGTCATCGACCAGCACGCCGCCCACGAACGCCTGCTCTATGAAAAGCTGCACAAGCAGTATCTTGGCGGCCAGGTGGCCAGTCAAGCCCTGCTCTTTCCCGAGACGGTGGAGCTCTCCCTCTTTCAGAGCAGGCTGGTGGAAAAAAACATGGTGGAGCTGGAGCGGATGGGCTTTGCTCTGCGCGACTTCGGCGGCTCTACCTTCGTGGTCTCTGCCGTGCCCGCACTGGCGGGAAACACCTCCGCCCGCGAACTGCTGCTTGACACTCTGGAACAGTTTGGCAGCGAAGAGGGCAACCGCAGTGCGAAGGGGGGTGACCTGCTCGACCATATTCTTGCCACCATGGCCTGCAAGGCCGCAGTGAAGGCACATACGGCCCTGAGCAATCTTGAGATTGAAGGACTGCTCAATCAGATGGCCGCCGCCGATCTCTTTTCCCACTGCCCCCATGGACGGCCTGTGGTGCATATTTTCTCTCGAAACGATATGAAAAACTGGTTTCACCGCACATGAAAAAGCTGCTTCTCCCCCTGATTCTCCTTGTGCCCTTTCTCCTGCTCTCAGGTGGCTGTGCACAAAAACATATCAACAGTATTGAGGCCACTGCCTATTGCGGCTGCGGGCAGTGCTGTGACTGGGAACGCGGCAGCTGGACATATCTGAAGCTCGATTTCTGGAACCGCTACGTATCAAAAGGCGCACGCAAGGGACGGTACTACGACGGCCGCACCGCCAGCGGAACCTTCCCCCGCGAGGTGGAAAAGGGCTTTTTCTCCTTCGACTCCCTGCAGAGACCGTGGATGATTCCTGTCCGTATCATTCTCTTCCCGTGGAAATTTCTGCCCCACGACGGTACCATTGCCGCTGATACCAGCTACTTCCCCTTTGGTACCCGCATGTTTGTGCCAGGCTACGGCTGGGGGACGGTGGAAGACCGCGGCGGCGCCATCAAGGGGCCGAGGCGCATCGATCTTTATTTTTCCTCCCACAACGACGCCCTCAACTGGGGGCGGCGCAGGATAGAGGTAGAAGTGCACCGTCCCTGAGACGACATGAGGGGTACCCATGAAGTGAGCCAGGAGGAGGGGAAAAGCAAAAGGCGGAAAGGCATTTTTTACCACGAAGAACGCGAAGAAAGGCTAAAAAGATTTGAGGACAAAGATTTAGTTTAATTAACGCGGGAAGGAAGCCAAAAGGTCTTTGCAGGGACGCCCAATCTGGGCGTCTTCAGCACGACAAACGTCCCCAGCACAACAGTCCTTTCGGCAGCCGGGCCTGCTCCCTGTTGAATACAGCAGCGGGGACACACGTAAGAGGGAGTGCCCCGAAAATTTGAACGAATACAACCTGTTTTAAGATACCCTTAGATTACTGTGTTATCGTCAATTATTGCACTTTTGGGAACAATAACCAAGCCATCGCGTACCACCCAGTTTTCATTCTCATAATCCGGTCGATCTGGCAGGTGACGAATGTGCACATTGCGACCAACCCTGGCTTTTTTATCTATAATTGCGCCTTCAATGGTTGAACCATTACCTATACCGATGTCAGGACGCCCCAGCTGGACGTTTTCCGCACGATGCTCATCAGTTTCATAAGAATCTGACCCCATCATAATAGAGTCACGCATCACAACCCCAGTCCCGATGATAGAACGGATACCAACCACGGAATTGCTGATTTCCGCATCAGCTATTCGGCATCCACCGGCCAGCAGTGTCTTTGTTAATCGTGCTCCCTGCAGGTCACCAGGGGGGAGAAAGCGAGGATTTGTGTAGACAGGCTGATTGGGAAGATTGAGCTCAAATGCCGGGCTGGCGGCCAGCTCCATATTCACCTCGTAATAGCGCTTAATTGTACCGATATCTGCCCAATAGCCATCAAATATATATCCCATCACGCGGCGATTCACCAAAGCCTCAGGAATGATGTCCTTACCAAAATCGTCCCCCGGTGCAGTCAGAAGTTCGAACAGCAGCTTCGTGGAGAAAACATAGATTCCCATCGATGCCAAAAAGGGCTTTTCCGTCCCGGGGAGACTTTCCAGCCCGTCAAGTTGAGCCGGTTCCGGTTTTTCAGTAAAGCTTACTATTCCACCGTCAGCATTCCGTTTAAGAATACCCAGCTCAGGGGCCTCCACGGCCCCCACCGGCTGGACGGCCAGGGTGATATCAGCATGGGTATCAATATGGTATTGGACAAATTTCCGATAATCCATCCTGTAGAGGTGATCTCCTGCCAGGATAAGAACATACGTTGTCCCCGCATTCTCGATCTCTACCATCTGCTGCCGAACCGCATCGGCGGTACCCTGATACCATCCCTTGTTCTCGGGTGTCTGCTCGGCCGCCAGTATCTGTACCCATCCGTTGGTAAACATATCTCTTCTATATGTTCGAAAAATATGCCGATGCAACGAAACAGAGTTGAACTGGGTGAGAATAGATATTTTATCAATACCTGAGTGGATGCAGTTACTGATGGGAATATCAATCAGGCGGTATTTACCGGCAAAAGAAACGGCCGGTTTAGACCGTTTCTTCGTCAGGGGATACAGGCGGGAACCTCTGCCACCGCCCAGTATTAAGCCTAAAACGTCTCTCATTATCATTTTTACAAGACCCCTTTTAGAGACTTACCTTTCCACAGCCAGAAAATAACCTGCCACAATACATAAATCTGCTGAATAATTAAGACGTTACCGACTCGGTGGGCATTGAACAAGCGCCCATCTTCTTCGTTAGAAGTAAAAATTTATCCCAGGCATCTCATCTCAAAGTTATGCCTGCGGTAAATCCCCATCTGTGCCTCGAATATGAACGGAATGCAAGGTTTTTCAGGGTACCCTTAATTTGATAATTTTGCGCTTATTTCCTTAAACGTCCCAGATGGCAGACTCGGCCCCTGTATGTAAAGAATCTGCCGGGAATACATTTCCTGTAAAAAATAAATCCTCGTTACTTCACGAAAACACTTCGCTGAGTTGAACTTTTTCTAACAATTCCTTTACCTGCTCAAGGGTTCCCACCGCTGTACCATTCTGGCTCGCAGTTGCGGCACCACAGGCGATCCCTTTACACAGGGCATCCGGCATGCTGTCCCCCTGACTCAGGCCCCACACCATCCCGGCGACCATAGAGTCACCGGCACCAGTGGGATTGCCCTCAACTATTTCCGGGCTGGACGCAAGCCATGCCCTGCCTTCACTCACCAGCAGGGCACCCTTTTTCCCAAGGGATATGACAACATTTTCGGGACCAGTTTTCTGAATCGCAACACCTGCTGCGACAATCTCAGCAGGTGTATTGACGGGAAGCCCAGTCAGCTCGCGGGCTTCCTCGTCGTTGGGTTTCACCAGTTCTGGCCCTGCACCACAGCTCTGCTTTAAAGCAGCCTCGCTGGTATCAAGAAAGACCCTGGCCCCGGCTGACTGAATAATCTTTATCATCTCACTGTAGAAGTTCTCTGGCACTCCCGGCGGGAGACTGCCCGCCAGCACCCACCAGTCGCCGGTCCGGGCACGTTCACGGATCTTATATTCCAGTTGAACAAGATCGGTTTCGGCAATGGTGGGGCCCGGCTCGTTAACCTTCACGTACCGGTCATTTTCATTGCTGACAATGGAAACATTCGTACGGGTTTCGCCCCCCACCCAGATAAACTCGGTATCAATTCCCAGCCCCTCCAGCATCTCCTGGAGCATCTCGCCACTCTTTCCCGCAGCAAAACCGAGTGCAATGCTCGGAGTACCAAGTGACTTCAGCATACGAGCCACATTGAAGCCTTTTCCACCGCAATCCACCCGCCATTCTGAAGCCCGGAGAACAGTATTAAATAAAATATCAGCAACTGTTAACTCCCGGTCAACTGCAGGGTTCAACGTCACAGTAAATATCATTTTTCAGTCCTTCCAGTATTTTTCAAACAGCACTTTTTCTGCCTCTACGGTCCACATATTGCCAGGTCCAAGTTTTGCTGCGATCTCAGGCTCCGTTTTGTGTAAATCATCAAGTCCAAGAAGTGGCAGATCAGGAAACTCAGGGAAAATAATGACTTTCCCGGCAAAGCTGCCCTCAATTACCGCCCTGATCCCCTCTTTAGCAACCTTCATCCCGCCGATAGCACCAACGCTGCGCCCTGGAGACAGCGCGCCTTTAGAGGCCTGGTCCATCACCTTGAACTGATCATTGAGACTCAAGCCGGAAGTGCCTGTATACTGGGCATTGGACATATAGACGGTGCTCATATCAAGATCGGCCATTGTGCCATTGGGCACACCCGCAAAAAAGACCAGCATACCGTCTTTATTCATCAGAGTAGCAGCCTCCGTCATCACCGCAGCAATGGGGACACTTACCACAACATCGTCAGCTCCCTGACCACCGGTAACATTCATGACAAACTCATGGATCGATTTATCACTCGTCTGGGGATTATAGGTAAACAGTTCGCAGTTATTACTTTTGGCCAGAGGTCCAAAGCGTTCCTGTATGGCAGCAAGCCGCATATCGCTGACTTCTGTGGCAATAACCTTGCCTGGTCCACCCGGAAGTTCAATGGCCCGCTGAACATGCATCTGCCCCATGGGACCACCGGCACCGACAAAGACTGTTGTGCCCCCCGTCTTCAGTTCACAACGGTTTCTCTTTTCTCCGTAAGAAGCACTGATATCTGGACCCTGGCAACCAATAAAGGCGATATAGTCATAATGAAGACGTCCGGCATCGGTATTGACCAGGCCATCAAGGGGAGTCTCACCCACCATATTCAGGGTGCCTCTGCGCTTAATGTGTCTGGCCACAGCACCCACGGTTTCAGCGGAGCGGGGATCGAGCATAACGATGTCGTCAAAACCGGCACCATCTGTAAATTCTTTAGAAAGGGCCTCGTACTGATCAGGGGTGATGTTGTCGCGCACAACAATCTTCGCCGATGTCTTTTTAGCAAGATCAGCAACAGATGCCGGGACATCGGAGAGAATTATGGTTGCAGGCGCCTGAAGGCCAGTTGAAAACGTATACTCACGCTCGTCACCTGGCCTGCCGAGAATCCACATGACACCGCCATCCATGGGCTCCAGACGTCGCCTCTGGGTGTAGGCCGCGAGAACACAGCCCCAGGGCTCAAGGAGGGACGCTTCGGCATACCCCATCTCTGTACCTATGGGGAGCAGACATGCCCCCTCGTCGGTTTCAAGCATCTCTGAACCCATCAGGTGATACTGGGTAAGGCCGCCGGGGATAGTGTAACCATAGGCGGTACTCTTGCCGTTTTGATAAATATCAGGCTGTACCGCCAGCCGCTGACCCGGGGTATATTTTTCTTTGAGATCATCCCCCACAGCGAGGACAGTAAGGCAGACTTCATGGCCAAGCCTGGTGGGCTCTTTCTGCAAATCACGATTATACAATTTGGGGTGTTTCCTCCCCATTTTGATCAACTTCACATCGGAAAAACAGAGCCCGACGCTATCGATACGCACCAGCATCTGGTCTGCCGCCGGTTGAGACACGGGGAACTGTTCTGGTTTTCCATCTTTTCCTATATTTTCTTCACCCGCACCGTACATATTCCAGGTCAGGGTTTTCTCGGGGAGGGTCTGATCGGCAGAGGCGTATTGGCTATATTTTGATGTCATGGTTCTCTCCTTGTTAAAAGTTAGTACACTGGCAATTCATCCAAAGGTTAAGGGGACCTTGAATAACCAGTCTTTCAGGAATGAATTGAGTACTGGTACCTGCGCTCCCTCAACTGAGGGCTGAACTGAGTCCGGCATATCTTCCCGCGTACCGGTGCTCCAGGTACTACAACAGATCTTCGTTTGTTTTATACAATTCCATAATTGCTTCTGAAGTGTCCAGTTGCAGCGCCTTATTTGCTTTCTCCTGCAATTTACTATAGCTGACTGCGCGGATAATATTTTTCACTGCCCCCACATTGGCGGGGCTGACGGACAGTTCAGTCACCCCCAGCCCGACCAGCAGTGAAGCAAGACTGGGGATTGCAGCCGCATTGCCGCACACGCCAACCCATTTGCCATGAGCCTGCGCGGCTTCTACCGTCATCTCAATCATTTTCACCAGGGCAGGATGGTAACTGTCAGCGTCAGAAGAGAGCTCAGGATGCAGGCGGTCTATGGCCAGGGTGTATTGTGTCAAGTCATTTGAACCAATGGAAAAGAAATCCACTTCTTTCGCCAAATGCTCCGTAATCATGGCCGCAGAGGGGACCTCAATCATAATCCCCAGCGGCAACCGGGGAGCGTTCAGCTGCAGGCGAACACTCTCGGCAATATCTCGCGCTTTTCTCCACTCCGACATTTTACCGATCATCGGAAACATAATGTGCAGTCCGGTCGAACCGGCTGTCTCTTTCTGCCAGATCGCTGCCTGGTAAATGGCTTCCAGCTGGCGTCTGAAGATGTCTTCATGTTTAAACGACAGGCGAATCCCCCTCATACCGAGGAAGGGGTTATCTTCTTGAGGAATATGCAGCCAGGACACAGCCTTGTCTCCGCCAATATCCAGCGTACGCACGATCAGCTGACGACTGCCAAGTTCTTTGATAATGGCCTTTAAGGCATCACATTGCTTTTCAACAGGTGGTTCTGTCTCTGAAGATTCAAAAAGGAACTCAGTCCGGAGCAGCCCCACACCTTCACCACCATTCTCTAAAACAAGTTTCGCGTCTTCCAGTGTGGCGATATTGCATACGATATCGATATGACGACCATCCAGCGTTTCAGCGGCCTTATGCTTCTGCTCATTTTCTCCTTTGCGGATTTGGTCCCACTGCGCAATCCATTCCATCCCATTTTTTTGTGTTGCTTCATCCGGATGAACATAAATGGAAGAGGCCTGTGGATCGACAATGACCAGTTCACCGTCCTCAATGTTCTTCAGCGCCCCATCACCAAGACCAACGACTGCAGGAAGCCCGAGGGCTCTGGCAAGAATCGCCATATGGCTGTTGGGACCGCCAAGCTCCGTGCAGATGCCACGAACCTTCAGACCCTGCAATCCCGCTGTTTGCGAAGGTGTGAGATCTTTTGCCATCAGAATGAAATCAGTCTGCGGATATTCGACTGCTGAAACAGCTTCCACAATCAAAGCCAGGACCCGATCACGAACGTCAATAAGATCGGCAATCCTTGCCCTCAGGCGCTCGTTATCAACTTTTTTCAACGACTCAACCTGTTTTTCAATTGCCTGATGAAAAGACCAGGCAGCAGTCTTGCCATTTATGATGAACTTTTCGCTGTCGGTTAACACCAGTTCATCCTGCAACAACTGCTTCTGAGCATGCAAAATGGCAGCTTCATTTGGAGCCCTGCTTTGCAGCTTCGCTTTCAGTTTATCGAGTTGACCTGCGGCCTCGGTCAAGGCATCGCTAAAACGCTTCGCTTCCGCCCCGGGGTCTTGTGCGTTCTCCTCGAATTTCATTTTTCTTGCATACAGTCGAAATACCGGTGCCATCGTAATACCAGGTGATGCCGCAGAGCCACGCAGCGTCAGACGACACTGAACATCGGGCAGAGCGGATAAAACACTCAGAGGATTATAGGAGGCATTAGCCTGCTCCTCATCATTGTCCAGCCCCAGGTTAATCATTTCAGCCAGCGCCTGTACTGCCTGCTCCGCCTCAGGTCCCTGGGCCGAAACTGTAAGGACATCACCATGCATTGCGCCCATGGTCAAAAGGGTCGCCATGGATTTGGGATTTGCCGTCTTTTTATCGTTTCGAATGCGGATATCTGTTCCTGAAAATGTTGCGGCGCGCTCTGCAATCAAACTGGCCGGGCGGGCATGCATCCCCTCTGCATCAACAACCGTTGCTTCTGCTGTAACGGCATAATCTTCCAGCTGTTCAGGTGCACCATGCTTTTCTGCGTTCAGTGCATCCAGAATATCGTTTTTATTGGTTGTGGTGGCCAGCTGGCCAGCTGTGGTCTCATCCATAACCACCGTGGTCAAACGTTCAAGCAGCTTCAAATGATCTTTGCCCCTTGCCGCAATACCGACAATCAAACGAGCCACATCGCCCCTGTCGTTCCACACAACCCCTTCAGGCACCTGCACAATAAAGACACCGGTCCTGATTACCTGATCTTTTGCTTCATTTACACCGTGCGGGATTGCAACGCCGTTAATGAGATAGGTACTGACTTTTTCATTACTGGACATAAACAGACCTCCTGGCCACCTGGTTATTCGAGAAACCCTTATCTCTGTTTAAATTCGGGTAATAAAAAAACCTGAGTTCGGAGCAATCATTACGGGAATAAAGCAGCCGAACTGTTACCTTTTTTCCTTTTTTCAGACCCCCTTTGATATGAGTTAGTGTAAGGACCAGGCCTTTTTCCTTTCTATCGGTAAATCCGGGCGGCCTTGCCCTATGGAAAATTATCTGTGGTTATCTCTCCACCCAAATATTGTAATCGTTTACAACTTGCATTGTCAATTATTTTTTCAAAATCTTGTCCTCGTGTGCAGAGTACTGTATTCATGTGAAAAATTTTAACAATCTTCAGGATATCAGATATTTTTCAAAATATTGTTCAACACCCTCTTTACTCTCCACACGAAAATTTATTTTTCTATTAATTTTAGCTATTTAACTATAAAAAATATCCTCTAAAAAAAACAATACCATTTAAAAAAAATGAGAAAATCACATACAAATGCGCCACCGCCTTGTAATGAAAAAGCACCAGAAAAAAGTCGCCAATTAATAAAAGTTTTCATTTTTTCAGGTATAATATGACTACAGAAATACACTCCTCAACGGGATATAGTGGAGTTAATTTTTTGAAATTATTATGTTTTTTCCCGAAAAACTGGCGTACAGACAGCCCTCCTCGATTCAGATGGACCCTTCAGAAAATTTGCCAGCTTACTGAGCGCAAAGCCATGGTTGACCGCCAGCGCCCCCCCTCTCCAGCAGTCGGCAGGCCAAATCCACGGGCATAAAATCAGGCATCGTGCGCCTCAAAAGTCCCGGACGCCAGCGCATTATCAGCCATGCGATGCCTGTTGACGCCCTGCATCAAAAGTATCATTTCCTCATTGCCAGGCGAATTGGTCGATGCTCCCTTTACTTCAGCAACCGGTCAGGTTGATCTGAGTGACGCGGTTACAGCGGACACGAAATCTACGTAGCTGATTATCCGCAATTTATCCTCCGACAAAGCGAGGAACGAGACGTCGAGGGAAGCGCTGAACTCCGATATCAGAATTATACCTGCTGTAAATTTCCTCCTGCATCTCACATGGGTACAAAACACAAGCTGCTTCAGGATCTTCAGATGATATGAAGCACGAATATTTTTGACTAAGAACCAGTAAACGATTACAATGCAGCATCATGCTTTAATATTCACCTAATGAAAAAGAGTGTATTAAATGGTTAAAATAAAAGATATTGCCGACGCCGCAGGGGTCTCAACAGCAACAGTTTCGCGGGTCCTGGCAAACAAACCCCACGTTCGCACTGAAGTAAAAGAACGTGTAATGCAGGTAGTGCAAAAGATGAATTATCGGAGAAATAGAGTTGCTCAAAATCTTCGTTCAAACACATCAAAGATTATTGCCTTAATTGTTTCCGATATAGAAAATCCTTTTTTTCAGCGTGTCAGTAGAGCTGTCGATGATACAGCATTTGAGCATGGCTACAGCGTCATGCTGTGTAACACGGGGGAGGATTCCACCAAAGAAGAGGCGTCCTTAAATCTTCTTCGGGATGAGAATGTCGCCGGTGTCATTTTGTCTCCGACACAACAGGCTCTCGACAATTTTAGAAACGATATCGATTTTCACATGCCGGTGGTAATAATTGACCGACATGTGGATAATCTGGACATTGATAATGTCATCATTGATAACGTACAGGCCGCACGAATCCTTACAAGCCATTTAATTGAACATGGTTATCAGCGAATAGGCGGCATATTCGGCAGGGGCAGCACGACCGGTCGTGAAAGGCACGAAGGTTTTATGCAGGCATTAAAAGATCATAATATTAAGCCTGCAACAGATCTTATAAAGTTCACTGATCCAAAAGAAGAAGACGGATACAGCATGACGATGAAGCTGCTGCAAAACCCGAATCGACCCGAGGGAATTTTAACAAGCAACAGCCTGTTAGCCGCAGGGGCTCTGCTGGCAATTCGTGAAAGTAAACTGGTAATCCCAGATGATATCGCCATGGTAAGCTTCGATAATCCAACCTGGGCAAAACTGGTTGACCCGGCGCTTACTGTCCTTGAACAACCGACCTATGAGATAGGCCGGACTGCCGCAGAACTTCTCATCAAAAGAATTCAGGATCCGACGCGTTCAAACCGTCAGGTTGTTCTCAAAACAAAGTTAATTATTCGGCAATCCTGTTGATTCCATGACAAACAGATTCATTCAGTCAAGAGTAATCCAGAAATTATTTATGGACACCTTATATCAATGCCGGCAGCCAGATCGATGGCCTTGATTTTATTGCCGGTATTTTTTCTGTAAAGAAACTGGTTTCATTCGCCCTGCTCGGGATCTTTCCACTCCCTGCCCGTAAACTGCTGACCATTTAACAAAAGACCAGACAAAGAAAGGACTCTATGCAGCAATCCGAAGCCTTACAAAACGGAGGGAAGAGGGGAAGTGATCTGGAAAAGACTGCGTCAAAAATTTCCACAGGTTGCAACGAATGTGGAGTCTGTGTCCGTTCATGTGCTTTTTTGCAAGTCTATGGAACACCAAAACATATTGCAGATCAGCTTTTAACCGGCGACGGAATAGGCCGGCTGACAGCTTTTGAGTGCAGTCTGTGTAATTTATGCGGGGCGATTTGTCCTGAACATCTCTCACCAGTAGAGATGTTTTTAGATATGCGGAGGGATGCGCAACAAGCCGGGGAAGTTGACAAGAAAAAACATGCCACCCTCCTGAACTATGAAAAGAGAGGGAATTCACCACTTTTTTCCTGGTATGGACTGCCGGAGCGATGTGACACTGTCTTCTTTCCAGGGTGCGCCTTCACTGGAACCCGCCCCAAAACAGCCTGGGCTCTCATTGTCTATCTCCGGAAACAGATCCCCGATATTGGTGTCGTGCTCGATTGCTGTCATAAACCGTCACATGATCAAGGCCAACAAGAATATTTTCTAAAAAAATTCGGCGAAGTGAATCGGCACCTCCAGGATCATGGCGTCCACAGGGTGGTGGTTGCCTGTCCCAACTGTTTCAAGGTCTTCAAAAAATATGGCGAGGGACTCGAAATTATTTCGGTCTACGAGTTGATCGTAGAATACGGATTGCCATCTACCCCAGAGGTCGAAGAACAATGCATGATCCATGACCCCTGTCCTCTGCGTAACGAAGCTCAGATCCAGAGCGCAATTCGCAACTTGACCACTGCAAAGGGGGTCACATTTGATGAAATGCAGAAAAAGCCCTCCAGGACACTGTGTTGTGGTGAAGGCGGAGGGGTTGGTTTCGTACGGCCCGAATTCGCAAAAAGATGGGGGAAACTTCGGGCCGACCAGTCAGCAGAAAAAAATATCGTGACGTATTGTGCAGGCTGCGCCAATTTTTTTTCACGCTACACAACTGTCTGGCATGTGCTTGATTTGGTTTTTTTCCCCGTTGAAGTAACCAGGGGCCAGCTCAAGGGAGTAAGGGCACCGTTTACGTATTTGCACCGGCTTATTTATAAAAAGAAACTCCGCCATCTTCTGAATGTTGAAGATGCTCGGCGCACGCCTTGAAGAAAATACACTGAACCCAGTAATGGTTGCTTAATAAAAACCGACAATTTCACTGAGGGGAACATTGAATAACCAGTATTTCATCTCTCTTCTTTTGTCCCTCCGAATATGAATGCTGGTATTAGCTGACGGTAAACGATATGTAATTCAGTGAGAATTACACATTGTTAATCACTTGAATTCGTTATGCCGTTCTCTCAATATCCATGTTCAAAATCGGTAATGTTATTTCAGGTCTGGCTGTCTTCTGCTACTTCGTTGAGATCAGCCAGAAGGTCTGAAAGTTCGAGACCATATTTTTCCGCTGCAACCTCAAGGGGCTCAAAGAGAGCATTACAGCAAATACATTCACCAGCTTTATCATCCCATTTTTTGAAGACCGCTTCAGTAGCGCTAAACGTGGCTACAATATCAAGAACTGTCATATTGGGCTGGATACGATTTTGTTTCTTTAGATTCATGGGTAATACCTCACCTGAGAATGTCGCTGGATTCAAGGAACCTTGAATAATTGCTCATTTTTTCGTTGCAGCCCCGGCGCATCCGAAGGTGCATCGCCAAAGGTGTTAAACGCCTGATTATAAATTGTTTTTAAGCTGTGTCTTTCTTTTGTTTTCAACTCTCACGGGAACTCAGGTCTAAGGAGTCAATAATCAAGAAACTTACGATTAATTAAAACACCCAAAATGACGCCAAGCAGGCTGCCGACAAAACTGATCCAGTATGCTGTCATGATCCCCCAGGAAGCTCCCGCTTCCCACCCCAGCCAACTGCAAAGACTTATACTTATAAAGAGACAAATTTTTTTCATATCTGATCAGAGCAATAATTTTGAAGAGTGCTGGATTTCGATAAAATATCCATTTATTTTTTACCACTTCACTTTGAGCAAACTGCTTTACCTATAAAGCCTGACTTTACAACATCCTGCAAAGATGTTGATGCAAGAAATTAATTATTAAAGAAACCCACAGACTTTTCTCTGCCCTCCTCTCTCTTCTCCGGAGAAGGGATGTAAACAGAAAAGACTGAACATCGGCAATTCTGAATCACGGAATTAGCCAGGGAACCGGAAAAAAAACGTCTGACACCTGTTTTTCTTGCCGCTTTAATTATGATCAGGTCATAATGAGTCGATTTTTTGAGGATCTTTTCCAGGCGCGAATCAGCGGCAATCACAATCTGTTCACCCGTAAGATCAAAAAGAATCTTTTGTCTCCATTGCTGTAATTTCTTTTCGGCATCCAGCAACTCCTGCCGGGTACTATCCGCGTACATAAGATGCATGAAAGTGAAGTTTGATTTGTCTGTCGTTGCCATGGTTTGTAATACCGGCAGCATCTCATCGAGATCATCCAGGTCAAGAAAGGGAACCAGAATACGATCAAAAGAGAGTGTGCCTGCAAACCGAATCGCCACCACCGGACAGGACACTTTATCGGTAATTGTTGTGAAGACCTTCTTCATGGCAAGAGGCTTCGAACTGTCATGATACCCAAGGACCAGAAGTCTGGTCTGATTTTTATTCACCGCTTCGAGCAGTCCCTGTTCCGGCCTGCTGAAAATGAGTTCTTTCTGCAAGGGATATCCCAGATTTTCAATTTCGCCCTGCTCTGGGGAAAACAACTCTGCAATTTCTTTTTCGCTCAGGCGGTTTTTCAGCTTCGGAGCAAGAACCCGGACCGATTTTGGCACGGCCTGGTAATGGTCAGCAAAAAGAGTCGACACCCTCGCAAGGCCTCGGACTGCAGTGAAATTTGCGGCACCAAAAAGAATCACCCCCTGGGGAGTCTCCACCGGATGGAGTGGCGCACCTTTCCAGGGGGCAGGAATGCAGCAGTCTTGCGAACGTATGAAGAAATTTTTCAGCAGGGATTTTCCGTGCGACTGGTGGTGTGTTTGGGTGAATCCCGTTTCTCCGGCCTGCTCAAGAGAAAAGCGTACCAGGGACGGGCCAATAAGCTCTGAAACCATTACCCCTGCAAAAACCACTGGCGTAATGATTTCGCCCCAGCCACTGAGCTGGGGATCACTGGTAACAATAAAGACCAGGCCGATGGCAGCCCCAGCCTGGGGAAGAAGAGCAAGCCCCATATAATTTCGCACTGCACCTGATGCCCCGGACAACGTCCCCCCCAGAAAAGAGCCACAATATTTCCCAGCAATACGGGCAAGAAAATAGGCGAGGCCAACCCATCCGGCCAGCCAGAGAGCCTCCAGATTGAGGTGCACACCGGCCAGGGTAAAAAAAAGAACATAAACAGGCGGCTCGAAATTGTTCATTACTCTGAACAGGCGAACGTCCCTTTTGGCCCGATTGATAATGACAAAACCTGCCATCATCCCGGCAAGAAGCGGCGAGAGATGCAGTTCCCTGGTTATTTCTCCACAAAGCAGCAAAAGGCCAAGGCCAGCTGTTAACATTTCCCCCTTTCGCTGAAGTTTATCCATTACCAGATCAAGCAAAAATCCGGTGGCAACGCCTATTATAAGAGAAAAGAATATTTCGGAAACTGCCCCCATAATGCCAACAACAGGGGTAACAGCGCTGTTACCGATCAGTTGGTGACCAATGGAAACAGTAATACCAAAAAACATGATACAGATACCGTCATCGATAGCAATGACCGCCATCAACGTTGAGGTAAACGGTCCCCTGGCTTTCAACTCACGCACAACAAGCAGAAGGGCCGCCGGTGCAGTTGCGACAGCGATCGTACCGAGCAGCATTGCCAGAATAAAATTATCACGCGGGCTGGTTGCGGGAGATACCTGTTGAGCAACAACCCAGGTTGCAACCAGGACAAACAGGCAGGTGGCGAAAGCCTGAACAAAGCTGATATACACCACATCTTTGGCAATTTTTTGCAGTCGGCGCAGCTCTATATGTTCGCCAATACCGAAAGCAAGCATCATCAGGGCAATCTGGGTAAAATGATCCAATTGGTGCCCGACACTTTCAGGAGTAAGAATCCCCAGCCCGGACGGACCAAGGACAAGACCTGCCAGGATATAACCCGTCACCGAAGGGAGACGAAAGAGCTGCACGCTTTTCGCAAAAAACAGGCCGGTTGAAAGCAAAACAGCTATGCCAAAGGTTATATTGAGCATGGGTCATCTTGCCTGAAAGTACAAATCCGCTATGGGATTTAGAATATTGTTTACAGGGAGTCTCCAGGTACCACTTTTTTCTCTGTAAAAAACAGCATACTCTTCTCTTTGCGTATGGTGCGAAAAATATCCACTTCAGCTCAAATGTATTTTTAAAAAGGTTACAAAAATTTTCATGAAAAAACCACAAGCCCAAAGATTTTTTCTGAAGCTTGCAAAAGCCCCTGTGTAACGAATCAAGACCGCCTCCAGGGCTTCCGTATAAGGTACCTTGCATAACCTGTCTTTCGCCCATTTTCTTCGTTACAGTAAAAAATTTATCCTCCGACAAAGCGAGGAACGAGACGTCGAGGTAAACGCCAGACTCCGATATCAGTCATGGCTCTGATAAATTTTCTCCTGCGCCTCGAATATGAACGAAATACAAGCTGTTTCAAGGTACCCATACGTGAATTTCTCCATCCCTGCTGTTCATCGACAAATACAACCCAAAGAGAATCTTTATGCACATTAAGACCGACAAATATGGTATCCTTTTTCGTAATTTGTCTTCATGATTATGGCTCTGTGCCGCATCCTCTTTTACGGGTACCTTCTTTCCAAATAAACTAAAGGGTACCTTGCATAACCTGTCTTTCGCCCATCTTCTTCGTTACAGTAAAAAATTTATCCTCCGACAAAGCGAGGAACGAGACGTCGAGATAAGCGCCAGACTCCGATATCAAGTATATGCCTCCAGTAAATTTTCTCCTGTGCCTCAATATGAACGCAATACAAGCTGTTGCAAGATCCCCTAAACCTTCCACAAGGACTTCAAGTAAATTAATATGACCCAAATCACCATTATCGGCGGCGGCCTCGCCGGTTGCGAAGCTGCCTTCCAGATTCTCAAACGCGGCGGCAGTGTCCGCCTGATTGACATGAAACCGGGGCGAAAGAGCCCGGCCCACGAGAGTGACGGACTGGCCGAACTGGTCTGCTCCAACTCTCTGCGCTCCGACGATCCGACCTCCGCCGTCGGCCTGCTGAAACGAGAAATGGCCGCACTGGACTCGCTCTTCATTGAGGCCGCACGGGCAACCGCCGTGCCTGCTGGTCGCGCTCTGGCAGTGAACCGCGATGACTTCTCGCAGTACATCACCGAGCGCATAAAAAATCATCCGCAGGTTGAGGTAATTGAGCAGGAGGTTCTGGAGATACCACCCGCAACCGACACCCCCGTCATCCTCGCCACCGGCCCGCTCACCTCAGAACCGCTGGCCGAATCCCTCGCCGCCTTCACCGGCCGCGACCGCCTCGCTTTCTATGACGCCATTGCCCCCATTGTCTATAAAGATTCACTTAACTTTGATATCATCTACAGCAAATCCCGCTGGGAAGACGGCCCTGGCGACTACCTCAACTGCCCGATGAACAAAGAGGAATATCTGCGTTTCATCACCGAGCTGGCCAACGCTGACTATGTCCCGCTGAAGGATTTTGAGAAGGCAAAGTATTTTGAAGGCTGCCTGCCGGTGGAGGTGATTCGCAGTCGGGGCGATGACACCCTCCGCTTCGGACCAATGAAGCCGGTGGGGCTGGATAAACCTGATGGCAGCAGTGCCTATGCCGTAGTGCAGCTGCGCAAGGAGACCAAAGAGGAGGCCACGTACAATATGGTCGGCTTTCAGACCAAGCTCACCTATCCGGAGCAGAAACGCGTCTTCCGTCTGATTCCCGGGATGGAAAACGTCGAATTTGCCCGCCTTGGCTCGATCCACCGCAACACCTTCATTGTCGCCCCGGAACTCCTCCGCCCCACCCTGCAGTTTCAACAGCGTGCCGACCTGCTTCTTGCCGGGCAGCTCTCTGGCGTTGAGGGCTATGTGGAGTCGGCGGCAATGGGCCTGCTGGCTGGGATCAATGCCGCACGGCTGGCAGCAGGCATTACGCCGACGGTGCCACCGCAGCACACCGCCTTCGGTGCCCTCATTCACCATCTCACCGAGAGTGAAGCAAAGCACTTTCAGCCCTCCAATGTAAACTTCGGACTCTTTCCCGACTGGGAGAAAAAAATCTATAAAAAATCCCGTGGTGAAGAGCGGGCAAGACTCTCGGCTGCAGCAATGGAAGAGTGGCTGGCAGCGATGTAACTATTTGAAATCATTTATTAAAAATAAAAACGCTCCGAATCGACAAGATTCGGGGCGTTTTTATTTTTAGGAAACATAGAGAAAAAACTGTTCTGCATTTCTTCCGTTGCGTTTATGATAGGAAGCTCCTTTCTGTCCCTTCAGGAGGAGAATAGACAGAATGCAGCACCATTCCTCTCAACTTTATCTACAAAAACACCATGAAAAAGTACCTCAGTATTCCCCTTTTCCTTGCCCTTACCGGCTGCTCCACTCACATGGAAATGGTCGACCACGGAAGCAGCATTAACCAGCCGAAGGTCATCTATGTCAACGCACTGCAAACGAAGAAAGCGGACGGTACGAGCTGGCGGAGCGCATATCCTGCCCTCAACGAAGCCCTTGCCGTGGCGAAGAATGGCGATGAAATCCATATTGCCAAAGGGGTCTATCTCCCCTCCGCAATTGGCGACCGCAATGCCTCCTTCCACCTCAAGAAAGGAATAAAACTCTACGGCGGGTTTGCCGGAACCGAGGCAAATCTCGCCGAGCGTGATATAAAAAACAACCCCACCATCCTCAGCAGTAATATCGGCAATCCAGATTCCTCTGCTGATGACTCTTTCTTCGTTATCACCGGCGCGGGAGAAAACCAGCTCGACGGCATTGAAGTACGCGATCTCAAAGACTGGCGCAATGGTGCCTGGGACCGGCAGAGCCACGGAGCCGCGCTGCACAACCTCTACAGCACAAATGAGAACCGGCGCGAAGCGATGTTGAAAGAGTACAGCAGGAGAACCGCCTCTCCGGCAAAAAAAAGTGCGCGGAGAGCGGTGGTCTATGTTAACGCCGCCGCTACTCCAGGAGGAGATGGCTCCAGCTGGAAGAGGGCCTTTGTACAACTGCAGGAAGGCATTGATACCGCCTCCCGCAACGGCGCCGAGGTGTGGGTGGCGAAAGGGCTCTATCTGCCCTCAAGTGACGACCGCACCGCCACCTTTCTTATTCCCGACGGGGTAAAAATCTACGGCAGCATGCAAGCCGGAGTAAGGAGCCGCCAGGAGGCCAACGCTGTCACCACGCCCTCTATCCTCAGCGGCAACATCGGCAGCCCCTTTCTGCGGGAGGACAACTGCTACCATGTGGTCACCGCCGGTAACAGAGTCACGCTTGACGGGGTGAGAATTACCCTCGGCCAGGCCGACGGAGACTTCTTCAACAACCGGGGCGGCGGACTTGTCACCTTCCACAACCGCACCAGCGGAACATTTTCCATCACTCTCAACAAAGTGATTTTCGACAACAACTATGCCGATCTCGGCGGGGCATGGTATGCCGAAGATATCTCCGTTGCAACGGTGAACACCACCTATTTCAAAAACAACAGAGCCCTCTACGGTGGTGCCATTGCCAGCCGGGACGGGGTTGCTTTTGAAATGCAGAACGTCCACTTTTTCAACAACCGGGCGCAGTATGAAGGTGGTGCCCTCTTCGCCGACGGCGGAACAAAGGCAGATCTGCACAAGACCCTTTTTACCAATAATACAGCGGGAAAAAACGGCGGGGCCATAGAGCTCGCCAGCGAATCTGGTAAAAACAAAGAGACAAAAATGGAGGTAATTGACACCCTTTTCTGCGGCAATCGTGCCGAACTTTTCGGCGGTGCAGTAGAAGGAAACGGTGCCTCAAAACTGACTGTGAGTCTGTCTCATTTTCACGATAACTTCGCGAAAAATGGGGGTGACATCGCCACTCTCGGACAGTCAAAATTGACTCTGGAAAACTGCGTATTTATTGATAAGGAAGGCCGGGAGCTGTTCAAGGCCCCGCAGAAGAAGTAAAGAGAAAATCTCTTCCTTGTTTCGTAAAAGATGGGATGACAAAAGATTTTCTTTTGTCATCCCATCTTTGTTTTTTTTGTCGGTTATCTTGTGAAAGACGGAACAGCGAAAAGACTTTTTGCCAACGAAAAAAGGCATTTTATATAAAAACGTAACTTCTCAAAAAGCTATGGAAAAAGACAAAGAATTTCACCGCGAAGGACACGAAGAACGCGAAGAGTAAAGAGAAAACAACAGCAATTTCCTGTTTAATTTTAAAATCTTTTTCTTGAAGGTTTTTTGCCGATTACGAATGGATAAACAGGATGTAAAATTGATCTCATTGTAAAAACATCCTTTGTGCTGGAGACCCCAAAACTGGTCGTCTCTACGGA
>JALNVI010000025.1 GCA_023231425.1 Desulforhopalus sp.
GGACAAAGAGCCGCCACCGCCGGTACTCTCCGCTGATATTCTCGGCAAAACGAAGGAACGTTATGAAGAGGCTGTTGAGAGAATCACCGGTAAAAAGTTCGTTTGATATGTTAAGACTTTTTTTAAGACTGAAGGGGATTTTGAAACATCTTGTATTTCGTTCATATTCGAGGCACGGGAAAAAATTTATCGCAGGCATGTCTTTGCTATCTCGACGTCTCATTCCTCGCCTTGTCGGATGATACTTTTGGGACTGTAACGAGGGATAGCGAAAGACTCGTTAGTCACAAGGTATCCTGAAGAAAAAAGCGCCGTTCCCTGTTACAGGAGCGGCGCTTTTTTCATAAAAATATCTCTGGAAACGCGGTACAGATGTCCTTATTTCGGACTCCATGTGGTGCTGTTCGCGTTGTCTTTGAGGACAATTCCCAGGTGCAGGAGATGGTCACGAATTTCATCGCTTTTTGCCCAGTCTTTTGCGATGCGGGCAGCAAGGCGTTCTTTGATCTTTGTCTCAATCTCCTCCTTACTGATTTTGATTCCGGCTGCACGTTCACTTTCCCGAGCCTTCAGCCAGATGGCAGGGTCCTCCTGCAACAGGCCCATGACTGTGGCGAGTTTTCGCATCTTATCCATGCAATCACCAATTTTCTGTACGTCGGAGGCCAGTGGTGTTTCAGGGAGAGAGCGCAGTGCCTTGCCGAGACTCTTACTGGTATCAAAGAAGATCCCCTGAGCCTGGGCAGTGTTGAAATCGTTGTCCATGGCTTCAAGAAAACGATTCTCAAGAGTTTTCATTCTTTGCCAGACCTTGTCGTTGATGGCACTTTTACCTGTTTTGCTGACCGGGCGTGAGGCCAGAGCATCGCAGTCGGCGGCGGTGTGATAAAGTCGCTCCAGTCCGCTGGAGGCCTCTTTTAGTGCTGTCTCGGAGAAGTCGAGAGGATTGCGGTATTGTGTTGAGAAGACAAAAAAGCGCAAAACTTCAGGGTCGTAGTGTTCACGAACATCTCGGATGGTGAGAAAGTTGCCGAGTGATTTCGACATTTTTTCATCCTTGATGGTAACGAAGCCGTGGTGAATCCACATATTGGCAAATGGTTTGTGGTTTGCCCCTTCACTCTGGGCAATTTCATTCTCATGGTGGGGGAATATCAGATCTTGCCCGCCACCGTGGATATCAAAGGTCTCGCCAAGATATTTTCGACTCATGGCGGAACATTCAATATGCCAGCCCGGTCGTCCGGGACCCCATGGACTTTCCCAGCTTGGTTCTCCAGGTTTTGTCTGCTTCCAAAGGACAAAATCAAGGGGGTTTTTTTTCTGCTCGTTTACTGCAATTCGTGCTCCGGCGCGCATATCCTCAAGATTCCTGCCGGAGAGTTTGCCATACCCCGAGAAGCTTTCCACTGCATAGTAAACATCACCACCGGCAGGATAGGCTTTGCCCTGTTCCACCAGTTCGGCGATGAGCTGGATCATCTCCTGCACGTTTTCTGTGGCCCGTGGTTCGAAGGTGGGGCGGTCGGCTCCCAGTCCGTCCATATCGGTGTAAAACTCTTTGATAAAACGCTCGGCGAGCTCATGGGGTGTGGTATGCTGTTCAGCTGCACGGGCAATAATTTTATCGTCTATATCTGTAAAATTACGTACAAAAGTCACATTGTATCCGCGATGACGCAGGTATTTTACCACCATGTCAAACACCAGCGTGGAGCGGGCATGACCGATGTGACAGTAGTCGTAGGATGTTATGCCGCAAACGTATATTTTAACGTGACCGGGTTCGATGGGGATGAGCAGCTCTTTTTTTCCACTGAGAGTGTTATGAATACGGATAGTGTTTTCCATGGATTTGTCAGATGATTTTTCGTGGAGGTTGGTGTAATTTCTGCGGTTCATGCAAACATCTAAAATACCCGTAAACCTCGGAAATTACAAGACAGCGAGAGAGAAGAAGATGATGTCTAAAGAGAGAGAGCGCAGACCCGGAGTAATGAAAAACTGGCTGCGGCGGGAATCGTGGGCGATGCTTTTTCTTGGTTTTTCGGCGGGACTTCCTCTCCTGCTGATCTTCTCAACGCTTTCTGTGTGGTTGAGAGAGGCGGGAGTTGAAAAGTCGTCCGTAACCTTCTTCTCCTGGGCTGCTCTGGGGTATTCTTTTAAATTCCTCTGGGCGCCGCTGGTGGATCTTTTGCCGCTGCCGGTGCTCACCGCCCGTTTCGGACGCAGGCGGGCCTGGATGCTTGTCGCACAGCTTGCGGTGGCTCTTTCCATTGTTGGCATGTCATTTATCGATCCGCAGGATGGTGGACAGCTTTCGCTTGTAATGATGGCTTTCGCCGCGGTGGCTCTCGGCTTCTCTTCCGCCACCCAGGATATTGTCATTGATGCCTATCGCATAGAGTCTGCAGATGCTTCTCTGCAGGCTTTCCTCTCCTCCATGTATATCGCCGGATACCGTATTGGCATGATTGCTGCCGGTGCCGGGTCACTTTTTCTTGCCGATAACCTCGGGACCAGTGCTGTGCACTATGATTACAGGTCCTGGCAGGTCACCTATCTTGCCATGGCGGTATTGATGGGTGTTGGCGTCTGTACCACTTTGTGTATCCCGGAACCTGTCGTGGAAAGGCCGGTGGAAGAGAAATTCGGGGCTGGAGAGTATCGACAGATTATTATTTTCTTTCTGCTCTGTATCTCTGTTTTTGCCGTCTCCTTTTTTTACGGAGGCGCTCTGCTGGAGGAGGCAGTCTCTTTTGAGCACGGGTTTGCAAAATTTCTTTTTGAGGCACTGCGCTTTTCATTTAGTCTTCTTCTCGCCAGCGGAGCTGCGATGATGTTGATTCGTCTCGGAGTGGTGAAAAAGGAGATGGTGAGGCACAGTTATGTAGATCCTGTTTTGGACTTTTTCGCTCGTTACGGCACAAAAGTTGCTTTGCTTCTGCTTCTGCTCATTGGCTTCTATCGTCTTTCAGATATTGTACTCGGGGTTATTTCTAACGTTTTTTACCTTGATATGGGGTACAGCAAAACACAGATTGCCACGGCAGCGAAGACCTTCGGTCTGCTCATGACACTGCTTGGTGGCTTCCTCGGGGGTCTGCTTACCCTCCGCTACGGGGTGTATGCTATCCTCATGCTCGGCGCGGTACTTTCCTCACTGACCAATCTGCTCTTTATGCTGCTCGCTTCGGTTGATGCACAGGTGGCCTTCCTCACCTCTTTTTCCGGGGCTGATTTTGCGGCTGCCTTTCAAAGTCTGGAGCTCTATGCGGTTATCGGGGCGGATAATCTCGCCGCAGGAATCGCCACAACCGCCTTTATAGCTTTTCTCTCCAGTCTTACCGGGGTCTCTTTTACTGCCGTGCAGTATGCGATCTTCAGTTCACTGATGACGCTGATACCCAAAGTGGTCGGAGGGTATTCAGGAACTATTGTCGAGGGTATCGGTTACAGTGGATTTTTCTTCAGTACTGCGGTGATGGGTGTACCGGTAATACTGCTGGTCTGGCTGGTGAAAAAAATGATGGAAAAAGGGACTGCGTGGAAGATCGAAGATTGAAAGAAGGGCGCAGAAAATAATTAAGATCCTGGCCCGGACGGGAAAATCTGACGGTTTGAAAAAGCAGTCAGCTAATTCAGGGTACCTTGAATAATCTTGTATTTCGTTCATATTCAAGACACAGGAGAAAATTTACCGGAGGTATATGTCTGATATTCCGAGGATAAATTTTTGACTGTAACGAAGAAGATGGGCGAAAGACTGATTATTCAAGGTACCCTTCAGTGAAGGGACTCTTTGATATATTTTTCCCTGACGTGGCTGGTGTTACCTTTGGTAAAGGATATTCCTGTCTTATAACCGGGCGGCGAAGGTTACCTCTTTCTTGCGGGGTTACCCGGCGGGCGCTGCGTTGATTTAACCGGCTCTGTTTAAGCGAGATCCTGCACGGCTGTTTTTTTGTCTGAGTCGGCCTGATACGGGTTGCATTCCGTAAAGTCGCAGCTGGTGCAGAATTCTACGATATGCTTCTCCCTGGGAATAAGAGTCCAACTGCGCTTTTCGTACACTTGCTGATGAGTAAAATCCAGTGTGGACATTGGCTGAATTTTTTTCTCAGCCAAGAATGGTTTTGAGAGCTTATTGGAACGGTGATCTCAATGAAACCGGAATAAAATATCCGTCGATGAAATGTCAGGGCTTCGGAGGATCTTGAAACAGCTTGTATTTCGTTCATATTCGAGGCACAGGAAGGAAGTTACCACAGGTATTTTGATATCGGAGTAGAGCATTTACCTCGATGTCTTGTTCCTCGCTTTGTCGGAGGATGAATTTTGACTGTAATACAGAATATGGGCGATTATTCAATGTTCCCTAAAGTCGTAAATGTGGAAAAAACTTCTCTGTCAGGGAAATGGGGGAAAAATTATTATTTTTTAACGGAGTTGTCGCGTATTTTTCAGGAAACAAAAAAGGTCACCTAGCAGAGGATTTTTTTTGGAGATTCGCTGTATCATCCCTTCACGGCAAAGGCGGATTAATTTTTCCGCCCCGCTGATTATCACCGCGGCAGCGGGGTGGCCAGCGGAATTCACTCTTGCCTGTTTTCCGACGAATCCAGTTGAGACTATTGCGCAGAGCGGGACGGGTGAGCAGGCCGAGCAGTAATCTCTGTTTGCCAGGAAAGGAGAGAAATATAAGCCCGAGGATGATGGTGAGAAGGCCCTGACCGGGGAGGAAGAGCATGGCGATACCGGCGATGAGGAGCAGTGTCCCAAAGGTATTTTTAATGAGAAGGATAACGAGGTTGGGCCTGATTGGTTGATGCCTGCGTACGATTATTAGAAAATAGTCCCGTGGCATGTGCGCGACCATTGCCGGAATCAACAGGAGGCTGAACAGAAACGTTATCAGCGAAGCAATTGCGAGGAAGGAAAAAAAAGGAGCTGCTGAAGCAGCAAGTTTGAGAAGGGTTTCCAGCATGTTATTTTGTTCCCTGCGAAAGAGTGGCGCGTTTTTCCCGGATAAAAACATGTACTGCGGGATTGCTCTCGGTCAATTTGTCCGCGGGCTCAATTTGAATTCTTTCGGTCGCACGTTCATCTTTGAGCAACGTCTGCAGTGTCTCTGCTACAGTGGCGCATCGTTTCTGTGCGAGGGCATTGAGAAGTCTTTCGGTTACCTTCACCTGTTTTGCCGCCTTTTTCCCCAACTTTTTACGGAGCTGCTTCAACAGTGCCTCATTATCTTTCGTATTGTTGGCGGAGGCAGTCAAGACCAGAACCAGATTTGGATAAGTCTTCAATAACCTGGCATAACTGGCGAGCAGCGGGGCATCCCTGGCATCAATTTCGCTCTTGCCGGGTGCAAAAATAATGGGCGGCTGCGTCGCAATATTCTGAAACTCGGGTGCAGCCATCAGCAGAGGGGCTGCTTCGCTGTGCAAAAGCTTTTTCTGCAGGGTCTGCAGGATAAAACTGACAAGGGATTCTTTTTCCGCTTTGCCCCCTGAAAAGGTGAACATTATTTTGGAGTTGTTTTCGCCGCCGTTGAGGAGTGCAATCGCTGCGGCGGTGTTGCTCAACGGGTTGAAGGCTTTCAGCCCGTTGAGGAGAAGGGATCCGTGGCTGGTTGCTGTGCCCGCCATCCACAGGGTATTCATCTCAATGGAGGCGACGCCGGAGCTGCCACTTATCAGTCCGCCTTCTTCAATCTGATTTTTAAAAAGGGAGAGAGGAATCTGATCGGCGATGAAGGCAAGACGTGAGTCCTGTTGCGGGTGCACAGTATTGGTTGTTCCCTTGATGGAAAATTTGGCTTCATTAAGAATGCCGGTGAAATGAAGTTCACTGGTTTCCCCAGGAAAAAAAGGTCCTATCTCGCCGGAAAAATCGCTGACAACCTCCTTCCACGGAGGCATCGTCCGGCTGTCTGAGATGAGCAGGTTCCCCTGCTGCAGCTTGAGACTGTTCACCTTCTGCAGAGAAGAGGGAAGGGCCGCAAGGGCGAGACTGCGCAACTCTGCGCCCCTTTTCAGAGGCGGAGAATCAGGGGCAAAATTGAGGGTTATTGCGGGCTGAAAAATATTTACCATACCGACTTTCATTTCTTCGCTGTGTTCAGAATCATGATGCTGATAGAGGACGTTATCTGCCGTAAGTTTTTTCCAGCGTATCAGAGGCGTGGTTGTATCATTGACGAGAGCTCCGTCGGTAATGAAGAGTTTTCCGCTGTATCTGAAATCCGGGAACGAAATGAGGCCCCGGCCGGAAAGAGTCCCGGTAACGGCAGGCTGATCCGGTTTCCGTGTCGAAGTAAGAAAAGCCAGTTCGCGTTCGAGTTGAAAATCTTTGAAGTCAATTTCACTGGAAAATATAAATGGCCAGAACCCAATGGTTCCCCGTCCTTCGACGGTGGCGCTTTCAAGTGTGTCCCGGCCGTCACGGAGGATTGCATGGTAACGGGTGTTCATTTGTTTCGGCCAGCCGTCACCTTTCACGGAGGGGTCTTTATCGAGGGTAAAATGGACTCTGGAGAAGTGCCAGTGGCGTGGTTTGCCTTTCCGCTTGAGGTGCAGATCAAAGTCGCCTTCATAGTGCAGGGCCTGCAGGGAGAATGGTGGCGGAATGGAGAGCAGAATCTGTGTAGTCAGCGGGATATCATCCGGGGTGAGGGTCGCGTTTGCGTGCTGCAGATTGATGGTGCCGAGCTGTATTGGGACGGACCGGGTGTCGACGGGGCCGATTTCTGTTCTGCCTGCTGTCAGCCTGAGAGCCTCTCCACCCGACAGGGGGGAATCGAAGACGCTGCTGAGGTCTCTGAGGCCCCTCAGGTTTTCTGCAACAAACCAGGCATCGTGAATCTCCGGGATTCCTGCGCGGTGATACGGTGCGACAAGGCCGCGCAGGGAGAATTTGAAGGAACTCTTGCCGCCGCTTTTCCTTGCAGTCTTGATGTCGCGGGTGGCTGTGAAATCAAAATTTCCCGAGGCTGTCTCGGGGGCATCGGCTTTGTGGCGGGTGTCAGCGAACAGGTTTTCAGCATTGAGAGAAATATTTTTCCACCTGTCGGCATTTTTTTCTCCCTGAAGAAGCAGTGTCCCCTGGCTGAGTTTAAATTGTTTGACCACAAGGGTGAAAATGTTGGTCTCAGGGATGGTGTTGTTGCTGTTTCTCAATGTTCCTGGTGAGGCTGTTTCCCTTAGAGAGGGAAAAATTGCGTGCACACAGGACTCCCTGTCCGGAAGAGAAGCGGTGATGTCCGGGCTGAAGATGTTGGCATTTTCCAGTGTAAGGGTGTTGGCGGTTGAGTTATAACTGCCGCTCAGCTGCGCCTTGTGGAGGCTGATTTTCTTGACTCCTTTGCGGCTGTTCAGGGTGAGATCTGCAGCGTTGACAGCAAATATAAGATTGAGCGTTCGGTGGTTGTCAGTGTCAGGTGAATGAAAGGTGATCTCCACCGTACCGTTGAGAATACCGCTCGACACCTGGAAAGGAATTTGTGTGGGAATAAATTTATCATATTTTGCAATATCGAAATCGTGGATACGGGTGCTTAAGACAGCGTTTGCTCCTTTGCCCCTGCTTTGAATCTCCACCGGGGTACCATCGACGATTGCAGAGAAGGCGGGGGTAACGTGGCGGGGAAGTGCCCAGTTAAAGTTAGAGAGGGTCGGCAAATGCAGGGAGATGTGATCGACGCTGTGGGTTCGGCCGCTCGGGATATCTGAAAAAAGCAGGCGTGAGTTCTCAATCTCAATGTTATTGAGAGAAAAGTAAAATGGCAGCTCGGAAAAGTCCATGATCTCGTAATCACGATTGCGGCCATACGTGCGCAGCAGAGATCCCATATTATACAGGCCATTTTTTCGACGGCGGATATCTATATCTGCCTGCAGGACCTGGACGCTTCGGCAAACCCATTCGGCACGGAGAAGCGGTAGCGGTGAGAGCTGTGTTTTCACCTCACGAAGAGTAAGAAGGGGGGCCTGTCCTTTTTCTGAGAGTACGAGATTGTTCCCCGTGAAGGTGAAAGTCCAGGGGTTAAAGGTGAGTTTCCCGGCGGAGAGAGAGAGTCCGGTGGCCTGCTGCAGTCGATCAACTGCAATACTTTTAAAGAGAACGGGGATGCCAAACCAGCCGATGACAGTATAAAGAGAGAAAAAAACGATGAGACAGGAGGTCCACAGGAGAAGCCTGCCGCTTGAATTTTTTCGGTGGTTACCCTGCCAGTCTGCTGCCCGGTTGTCTTCTCTTTTTTCAGCTGAAACAGAAAAGGAGGGGGAGGAAGCTTTTTTCTCTCGTTTGACTTTTGTCTCTTTCACGGGGGTCTCTGGTGCGTTGTGGGACTGTATGTAGCCGGGATAAATTCAAGGAGGTACGTGATGAGCTTCCTGATGGAGCCACTCATCGTCAGGTTTTCAAAATACTGCATTGCAGGCATTCTGGGAACATTTCTGTTGGCCGTACCCTGAGGAAGGAAACCTTCCTGTTGTAAAGATGCAGCCAAAAAAGAAGAGAGAAGAAAATTTCACTTCCAATAAACCATAATTCTGCGTAAAACGTAGTCATGGATAATTCAGAAGTACCAGCTGTGTTTCAAGTTTTCCCACAATCTTGAATTTTAATTTCCGTGATTGCTGCATGTTTTCTTTCTCGGGTTGATATCTTCAATCAGGTACTTGGATTTCCGCTAAATTTAGACAGGCGCCATGGCGGCTCCTCTTACTATTAACGTTTTCCTCCCGGGCAGGAAGCATGTTGCTGGAACATTTCTCTTATATTAGATGGCAGGACATTCTCGACATCCTGGTCGTCGCCATTGTTATCTACCAACTGATTTCTATCATTCGGGGCACCCGTTCCGTGCAGATGGTTGCGGGTCTCGGAGTGTTGACGGTGATCTATTTCCTCGCCAGTGTCCTTGATCTCTCCACGCTCAAGTGGATAATGCAAACTTTCCTCAGCTCCATCTTTATCGTAATTATAATTGTCTTTCAGCACGACATTCGTCGTGCATTGTCACAGGTTGGCAAGTCGCCGTTTCACCACCATGAGGATGTTGCTGTCCGTGAGCTGGATGAAATCGTGCGAGCGCTTTTTTACCTTTCCAAACGCCGTATCGGTGCATTGATTGTAGTTGAAAAGGATGTTGGTCTGGGGGACTTTATCGAATCTGGATTTGAACTTGATGCCCGCCTTTTCAAGGAGTTGCTGATTTCAATCTTTATGCCGGTCTCGCCTCTTCATGATGGGGCGGTGATTATCAGTGACGGGCGGATTCAGCATGCAGGCTGTATTCTGCCACTGACTCAAAATCCGTATATCAACAAGAAATACGGAACAAGGCACCGCGCAGCTCTCGGACTTTCAGAGGAGACTGATGCCGTGGTACTGGTGGTCTCTGAAGAAACACAGGAGATATCCATTGTCCGTCATGGGACTCTAACGACGATTGAGGATGAAATTCAGCTTACCACTCACCTGAAAAATACCCTCTCAGGACGCAGAGCTGTCAGTACACCCGGGTTGAAAAGCTGGTTTGGGAGATAAGTAATGGTGTCTGTGAAAAAAAGCGGAATGTACGGGAAACGTTTTCTTGAGTTCATCTCTCATGACTGGCTGTTGCGCCTCACCTCACTGTTGATTGCCGTCATTCTCTGGTATTTTCTCGGTGGTGAAGATCGTATTGATAAGAATATCATGGCTCCGGTAGAGATTATTAATCTCCCTCAGAACCTGGTAATTTCCAACCAGTACAAGCGTGAACTGGAGGTTACTTTGAGCGGACCGAGCTCGGCCCTTGCCGAGCTGTCTCAAAGCAGGGTTACACGGGTCGTTGACCTGGCTGCGGCACAACCCGGATCCATGGTGGTGAACAACACCCGCAATTCGATCCCTGTGCCACGGGGCGTAACCGTGCAGCGTATCCAGCCATCCTCAATTATCCTCTCCCTCGACAAGCTGGTGCACAAGGAGTTTCCTATCCAGGCGCGAACCCACAACAGGGTAGAAAATGGATTTTATCTCAAATCGGTACATACCAGCCCGGAAATGATCTCAATCACAGCATCGCAGACTGCGCTGCAGCGGGTTGATAAACTTTATACAAAACCGATTAAACTGACGGGGAGGAACTCCTCTGTCAGCCTGCAGGTCCCTCTTGAACTTTCACCGGAGCTCACTGACCTGATTGGTGAAACTTCCGTTACTGTCGACCTGCGTGTTCTGCCGAATTCGAAGAATATCACTCTCAGGAATGTAAAGGTTAATGCGAGTGTGGGCGGGGAAGGGGTAGAGGTTAATCCTCCCACAGTGAATATGGTTGTTGCCATCCCTGACCGCTACCTTAATGAGGGGCGCAAACCTGCCCGTCTGCTGACCGCCGTGGCAAGTGGAGAGGCAGGACAGCATGAGATTGCAGTGAAGGTTGTTCCGGCAAAGGACGTTGAGTTGCCCCTTGAAGTTATCTCTATTACTCCTGAGAACGTTGAGGTTATCCCTTCTGCCGGTGTCCAGGGTGAAGAGGTAAAAGGCCCTGAGGGTGGAATTTTAAAAAACATTCCTTTTCTCCGCCCAGATAAAAAGAAAAAAAGAGTGAAAGAGAGCGAAAAAAGATGAGAAAGCTGTTTGGAACCGATGGAATTCGCGGGGTGGCGAACACCTACCCCATGACAACTGAGATCGCCATGCAGGTGGGGCGGGCCATCGCTTTTGTGGTGCGGGAAGAGAATCGACGTCGGCGGATTGTTATCGGCAAGGATACCCGCCAGTCCTGTTATATGCTGGAAAATGCGCTTGCTGCCGGAATCTGCTCCATGGGCGTGGATGTCTTGCAGGTGGGGCCGCTGCCAACGCCGGGTATTGCCTTTATTACTACTTCCATGCGTGCCGATGCGGGGGTGGTGATCTCTGCTTCACACAATCCCTTTCAGGACAATGGCATCAAGATTTTTTCCAGCGATGGTTTCAAGCTTCCTGATGCCGTTGAGATGGAGATTGAAGAGCTGATATTTTCTCAGAAAATGTCAGCTCTGTGTCCGGTTGCCGATGAAGTTGGCATGGCCAGACGCATTGATGATGCCTGTGGGCGTTACATCGTTTTCCTCAAATATGTCTTTCCCAAAAATTGTACTCTGGATGGGGTTCACATTGTCCTTGACTGTGCCAATGGCGCAACCTACAAGGTCGCTCCCCATGTCTTTGAAGAACTTGGTGCAAAGGTAACAGCCCTTGCCGTACAGCCCAATGGGCGGAATATTAACGATGAGTGCGGTGCCCTCTATCCACAGAAAATGGCTGCCGCAGTCAGGGAGCTGGGGGCTGATATCGGTCTTGCGCTGGATGGCGATGGTGACCGGCTGATTGTCTGCGACGAGCACGGTGAGATTGTTGACGGGGACCATATCATGGCTATTTGTGCCAATGATCTGCTGAAGCGGCACAAGCTCAACAAAAACATCCTTGTTGCCACGGTGATGTCGAACCTCGGGCTGGAAGTGGCAATGAAAGAGATGGGGGGAGGGCTGGTGAGAACCGCTGTTGGTGACCGTTATGTTGTGGAAGAGATGCGGCGCGGTGGCTATTCTTTTGGCGGTGAGCAGTCCGGTCATCTGGTCTTCCTGGACGAGATTACTACGGGTGACGGTATTCTTGCCGCACTGCAGCTCCTTGCCATTATGCAGAAACAGGAAAAGCCACTTTCCGAACTGGCAAAAATTATGACCAGCCTGCCGCAGGTTCTAAAAAATGTCCATACCTCAAGAAAACTGGATGTAAAGACTATCCCTGGACTCAGTGCGGCGGTTGCGCTTTTCGAAACTGAGCTTGGCGAACGTGGCCGTATCCTTATTCGTCCTTCCGGTACGGAACCTCTCATTCGGGTTATGGTTGAAGGGGAAGATGAAGCACATATTAATGGTGTTGCCGATGAACTCTGTGCTCTTATTGAGAAAGCGGGCAACTGAATATGGCGATGAAACGGGAAGTCCTTGTTGTCGGTCTTGGCAATCCGGGTGCGGAGTATGAGAACACCCGCCATAATACGGGTTTCAATTTTGTTGATGATCTCTCCGCTCGGTGTCACTGTGGCATGTGGAAAGAGAAGTGGAACGCCCTTTACTGTGAAGCCTCTCTTGATGGGAACCGTCTTTTTTTTGTAAAACCCCTTACCTATATGAATCGCAGTGGGAACGCCGTCTGCCATTTTACTTCTTTTTTTAAGATTTCTCCTGAGAACATGCTGGTGATTCATGATGACCTTGATATGAATACCGGGCGGATCAAACTGGTACAGGGGGGCGGACACGGTGGTCATAACGGCATCAAATCGCTGATCGATTGTATCGGCAGTCGCGATTTCTTCAGACTCAAGATTGGTATCGGTCGACCGGGTCGGGGAGGGGTGCATCCTGACTTTCCCGTGGAGAAATATGTTCTCAGTTTACTGACTGATCAGGAGCATGTGATTTTCAATGCGAGAAAAGAGCCAATTTTTTCAGGCGTTAAACAAATCCTCGCCGGAAATGTCGCCCGTGCGAAAAACACTCTGAACAGCCTCAAGTAAAAAAGTACGGCAAAAAGCCGACTTTTATGTTATATTGTTTTCTTAAAGTAGAACCGGTTGTAATTTGTGCAATCTCTCTGTCGCGCTCTTTTCCTTCCTTTCTTTCGTTCAGCCAGGAGCATTCTCAGACGGCAGAACTCTGCAGAAAAATCGCAATTAAAACGTCCGTCTCTTTTGTTGACAGTGTCTTGTACAGGGTCGCATTTCAGTTTTCACTGCTTTGCGGTCTGGGCATTGTTGTTCTGCCCATCCCAATTTCGGGGCGCCGGTTCTCTCATACCCTTGTAGCCCATAAAGGAGATTCCAGTGTTTGCAAAAGGCGATATGGCTGTGTACCCGGCCCATGGTGTTGGTGTCATCAAAGATATTGAAACGAAGCATGTTGCCGGAGCTGATCACTTGTTCTACGTCCTTGAGATTCTTGAGAACAGAATGAGAATTATGATCCCCACCAATACCAGCAAAAACGTTGGATTACGCGCCATTGTCGGTAAAGATGAAGTCGCTGGTATCTTTGCTATTCTCTCTGAAAAAGATGTTGAGCTGGGAACCCAGACATGGAACCGTCGCTACCGTGAGTATATGGAAAAAATTAAGACTGGTTCCGTGCGGGAAGTGGCTGTTGTTCTCCGTGATCTCTTTTTGCTCAGCGTTGACAAAGATCTCAGTTATGGTGAGCGGAAAATGCTTGATACCGCCCGCAACCTGCTGGTCAAAGAACTTTCCCTTGCTCAAGATGTTAAAGAAGACGAGGTAAGTAAGGATATTGAAGCTATTTTTTCCTGATTTTCTCTTCCCGAGGTGAAGCCCGCTCCATGCGGCGGGCTTCACCATCTATTCTTTTTCCCATGACCAATCACAGCGCTCCACCTGTTACAGTATCAACATCAAGTACTGGCTCAGGTTCACTTTTAGTTAATACCCCCGTTGCAGGAATGCGGCTTGACCAGTTTCTTGCGCTCAAATTTCCTGGACATTCGCGGAGTGTGTTGTCAACGGCTATTCGCGAGGGATGGGTTCTAGTGGACTTACTGACCAGAAAAACCAGCTACCGCCTGAAGGTGGGGGAACAGGTTCTCTTGGATTTCCCTGCGCTGCCCTCCGCCCCTGGGAAATTGTTGGCGGAACCGATTGATTTTCCTGTTCTCTTCGAGGATGAATATCTGCTTTTCCTTTCCAAACCTCCCGGGCTGGTTGTTCACCCCGGCAGTGGCAATCCGCAGGGGACGCTTGTCAACGGCCTGCTCCATCACTGTGAGCAGATCAGTACAGCGGGAGATCCCGATCGTCCGGGCATTGTTCACCGCCTTGACAAGGATACCTCTGGAGTTATGGTGGTCGCCAAGACCCCTGAAACCCACCGGGCTCTCTCCACTCTCTTTAAAAACCACCAGTTGCAGAAAATCTACCTTGCCATTGTTTGTGGGGTTCCTCCGCAGGAGAAGGGAAGGGTGGTCGCACCCATTGGCAGACATCCAGTGCGCAGACAAAAAATGGCTCTGGTGTCGCAGGGTGGCAGATATGCAGCCAGCAGCTGGGAGTTGGAGGAAACTTTTAATGGATTTTCTCTTCTACGGGTTGAAATTGAGACCGGACGTACCCACCAGATTCGTGTTCACCTTGAAGGGGAGGGGTTTCCGGTTGCTGGAGATCAGGTATACGGTGGCAGCCGCAGACAGCGAAGAGCAGAGCTCTTTCCACGGCAGATGCTCCACGCCTCAACCCTTATCCTTACCCATCCCGTTACTGGAGAGATGTTAAATATCACTGCACCTCTTTGGGCGGATTTCCAAAAAACATTGATGCAACTCCGGAGTGAAATGAAATGATGATCGCTGTGACCGGTGGTCTTGGCAGTGGCAAGAGCACCATCGCACGGATTCTCGCTGCGTTATTACCCGCAGTTTTTATTTCGAGTGATGCTGTCTGCAGACTGGAATTGACCCCCGGACATGAAGGCTTTGACCAGTTTGTCTGTGGGGATGGGAAAAGGTTTCTCGAAAAAGATGGCAGCCTCAACCGTCTCACCCTGAGCAGGGCTGTTTTTGCTGACAGGGGCCTGCGTGAAAAGCTTGAGGGAATTCTTCACCCCATAGTTCGTAAAAGGATAGCAGAGGCCGATCCTGCGACAGGTTTTCTGGTAGCAGAGGTCCCTCTTGTTTATGAATCTGGCTGGCAGGGTGATTTCTCGACAATAGTCTGCGTTAGAAGTCGTCGGAATTTAACGATCTGTCGTGTCGCGCAGCGTGATTTTCGCAGTCATGAAGAAATCCAAAATATTATGTCTGCTCAGATGTCACCACTGGAAAAAGAGCGATTGGCAGATTTTTGTATTGATAACTCAGGGACCTTCTGCAGCACCTTCGAACAGGTTGCATTTCTTGCCCTGCAATTAAAAGGAATCTTGAAGAAAAGGTAAAGTTGAGGAAAAATGAATGGGATTTTTTTGGTGATTTTTTATTTTGGGGCCTTTTTTTAAAAAAGGCTTGACACAGTTAAATGTTCAATTTATAAAACCTCAAATAACATCTTACTACCTCGCTATACAATATTGTCTTTCCAAATAAAGGTTGCTGTTCCTGCCATCCACCATTCCGGTATAGTTTATTTTTCTCATCAATTTCATGATGAAAGTGAAATTGGTCACAATTCATTATTGAGAACCAGACACCTCAACCAGAAGTAACACTGATAGCAGTGAGAACTGCAGGCAAATGTATCTGCTGAAAGTCACTCAGACCAGTTTTTTCAATGTGCTCCCAATGTTGCATGTTCAAAGAGTCTTGCAATTTTTTGTACTATCAATTTGTGGCTGTGAAATTTTTGTGACATGCCACAAACTTCATGTAACTACCTGATAAATAAAAATCCCATTTATCGAAATTCCGGGAAGAATATTCATTTCTATTTAATATCTTTTACCATCCTCCCACCTGAAAAAGGAGAAGTACATTCATGAATCTGGCAGAGCTTAAACTGCTGAAAATCGGCGAACTGGTACAGTTCGCCCGAGAGCACAAGGTCGAAAATTACAACTCCATGAGCAAGCAGGAGCTTATCTTTGCTATTCTCAAGGCGCAATCTTCCAAAGATGGGCAGATCCGAGGCAGTGGTGTCCTGGAAGTTTTGCCCGATGGTTTTGGATTTCTTCGTGCTCCTGATTACAACTATCTTCCCGGTCCGGATGATATTTATGTCTCTCCCTCACAGATTCGTCGATTGAGTCTGCGGACCGGAGATACGGTGGAAGGTCTGGTTCGTGCTCCAAAAGAAGGGGAACGCTACTTTGCTCTTCTCAAGGTTGACAGCATCAATTTTGATCCTCCCGAGGCTGCCAAATCAAAGACACTTTTCCAAAACCTCACACCTCTCCATCCCAACAAAGCCTTCAAACTTGAATGGCAGCCGGACAATATGTCCATGCGCATTATGGATCTCTTTGCTCCCATAGGCAAAGGGCAACGTGGTCTTATTGTTGCTCCTCCGCGTACGGGGAAAACAGTGTTGATGCAAAAGATTGCCAATTCAATTGTGCGTAATCACAAGGAGGTCTATCTCATCGTTCTGCTCATTGATGAACGTCCGGAGGAGGTTACCGAAATGTTGCGCAGTGTCAAAACTGCCGAGGTGGTCAGCTCCACTTTTGATGAATTACCTCAGCGGCACATCCAGGTCGCTGAGATGGTTATTGAGAAAGCAAGGCGTCTGGTTGAGCACAAACGGGACGTTGTCATTCTGCTTGACAGTATTACCCGCCTTGCACGTGCTTACAACACGGTTACGCCGGCGAGTGGAAAGATTCTTTCGGGCGGGGTTGAGGCCAGCGCGCTGCATCGGCCCAAACGTTTTTTCGGAGCTGCACGGAATATTGAAGAGGGCGGCAGTCTGACTATCATTGCGACGGCGCTTATTGAGACCGGAAGTAAGATGGACGATGTCATCTTCGAGGAGTTCAAGGGAACGGGTAATATGGAGCTGGTGCTCGATAGAAAGATGTCAGAAAAGCGTATTTTTCCGGCAATTGATCTTAAACGCAGCGGTACCCGTAAAGAAGATCTGCTGCTGACTCCGGATGTACTCAACCGGATCTGGATTCTGCGAAAACTGTTAAGCTCCATGAATCCGGCAGATAGTATGGATTTTCTCCTCGATAAACTCAAGTCGGCCAAAACCAACGTGGATTTTATTGAATCAATGACAGGCTAAGCAGAAGACATAAAAAATGACCTTGAAATATTCCTTCATCATGGTATTATATGAGGTTATATTTTTGAGAAGATGCGTGGATCTGGGCTGTAGAGCTCCTGTCTGCGGATAATACCGTCACAATGCATGTTGGAGGAATTACAATGAAAGAAGGTATCCATCCGGAATATCATAAGATCAAGGCTGTATGTGCCTGTGGGAATGAAGTTGAGATTGGTTCTGTTATGAAGGCGATGAAGGTTGAGATCTGTTCTGCCTGTCATCCTTTCTACACCGGGAAACAGAAACTGGTCGATACTGCTGGCCGGATTGAAAAATTCAAACAGCGTTATGCCAAGCACTTCGCAGAAAAGGAAGAACAAAAAAAAGATTGATGCTTTTTCTTTTTTTGTCTGATTGATCTGAATGTCCACGGGATGGCGGGTGCCCTCCCGTGGACATTTTCTTTTTTTTACCTCCAGAACCTGTCTTCTGCTCATGTCTCTTTTTGATAAATTTACCAATATTGATGAAAAGATTTCTGTGCTGGAAGGACGCCTTTCTGACCCCTCTCTCGTCAACAATCAGAAAGAGTATCAAAAGGTGGTGTATGAGCATACCCATCTCTCCAGAATCAATGCAGTATACGGTAAATATTGTTCTGTCCTCACAGAGCTGGAAGAAAACAGATTACTTGCTTATGATGAGTCTGAGGATGCCGAGTTGCGCGAGATGGCCCGAGCGGAACTGGCGGAACTGGAAATACAGCGTGCCTCCCTGGAGCGTGATCTGAAGATCATCCTTCTGCCGAAGGATCCAAACGATGAGAGGAATATTTTTCTTGAAATTCGTGCGGGAACCGGTGGAGATGAGGCTGCACTTTTTGCAGGGGATCTCTTTCGCATGTACAGCCGTTTTGCCGAATCTCAAGGCTGGCATGTAGAGGTCGTAAGCAGCAACCCCATTGGTATTGGTGGCTTCAAGGAAATTATAAGTCTGATTAGTGGAGATAAGGTTTACTCTAAACTTAAATATGAGCGCGGAGTGCATCGGGTTCAGCGTGTTCCGGAAACGGAAACTCAGGGGCGTATCCATACCTCGGCGGTAACTGTGGCTGTACTTCCAGAGGCCGATGAGGTTGACGCCCACATTGACATGAATGAGTTGAAGTTTGATGTCTTCCGCTCCTCCGGACCGGGCGGGCAGTCAGTGAACACTACCGATTCTGCAGTGCGTATTACCCATCTGCCTACAGGAATGGTGGTTACCTGCCAGGATGAGAAGTCCCAACACAAAAATAAGGCCAAAGCGCTCACCGTCCTGCGTGCTCGACTCCTTGACAAGGCTGAGCAGGAGCACCACGATCGCATCAGTGAGCAGCGCAGGATTCAGGTCGGCAGTGGCGATCGCAGTGAACGCATTCGCACTTATAATTTTCCCCAGGGGCGGATGACCGACCACCGTATCAATCTCACCCTTTATAAACTCGATGCCATCATTAACGGGAAACTTGAAGATGTTATATACCCTCTCATCGCTGAGGATCAGGCGGCACAGCTCAAAGAGCTGGAGTAACGGCTCATTCCATGCGTTATCCTGAGTTATGGGCCTGGGGCAGAGAGGAACTTTCTGCCGCCGGTATTATTGAGGCTGAGTTTGATGCCCGGCTTCTGCTTGAGGCTGCATCCGGTTTAAACCATACCGCGCTTCTCCTTGCCGATGTGGAGGCCGATCTCACTGCAGTCCGGAGTTACCAGAAAATGGTGGCTCGTCGTCTGATCCGGGAACCTGTCGCCTATATTATTGGTGAACAGGAGTTCTGGTCGCACCCTTTCCACGTTACTCCCTCTGTCCTTATTCCCCGCCCCGAAACAGAATTCCTCATTGAACAGGTGCTGCAGCTGGCCTCACCGAAAAATCTTGCCGGGAATGTCCTCGACCTGTGCACCGGCAGTGGTGCAATCGTCGTGGTGCTCGGTCTTGAGCTGCCGCAGACCGCCACGCTCCTTGCCAGTGATATCTCTGCCGCTGCCCTTGCGGTTGCTGCTGAGAACAGCTCTCGCCATTTACCCGTAAAACGGGTATCTTTTTTACGGGGAAATTTATTGGAACCCATTGCGGGTAACAGCCTCTCGCTTGTTGTTTCTAATCCTCCCTATGTCTTGCGCCACGAAATCGAATGCGAAATTGAACCCGACGTACGCGATTACGAGCCCCGTCTTGCCCTTGACGGCGGAGAGGACGGGCTTGATCTGATTCGACATATTCTTCACCATCTGCGCCGCGTGCTCAAGGCTGATGGTGAGTTCTTTATGGAATTTGGGTCAGGACAGGGGGATGCCGTGCGAGAACTCTTTGCCACAGATTTTGACCATGTTCAGATATACCAGGATTACGCCGGACGTGATCGTGTGCTGCATGCACGGCTTGCTCCTCAACCGCTATGAAAGATTCGGAAAGAGAGAATGGAAAAACTTGTGATTGAAGGGGGCATTCCCCTGCATGGTGATATTCGGATAAGCGGCGCGAAAAACGCCGCACTGCCCCTTATGGCTGCAACTCTGCTCTGTCCGGGAGAACATACCCTGCGCAATGTCCCGAATCTGCGCGACACCCGCACCATGATACGTCTGCTGGAGTATCTCGGCGTAAAGGCTCGAAGAGAGGGTGATGTGCTGTACCTCAATTCTACCTGTCTTGAGCATGATGATGCACCCTATGAGATGGTGAAGACCATGCGTGCCTCCGTACTGGTTCTCGGGCCACTGCTTGCCCGCTGCTATAAGGCAAGGGTCTCACTGCCGGGAGGATGTGCCATCGGCGAGCGACCAGTTAATTTTCACACGGCAGGTCTGCAGAAAATCGGAGCCCGCTGCGATATTGAGGATGGCTATATACAGGCCGAGGCGGAAGGAGGACTCAAGGGGGGGACCGTCTATTTTGATATTCCCACCGTCACTGGCACTGAGAATTTGCTGATGGCCGCCACCCTCGCCGCAGGAAAGACGATTCTCAAGAATGCGGCGCGGGAGCCGGAGATTGGCAACCTCGTTGATATGCTTAATTCCATGGGTGCGAAGATCTCCGGTCGCGACAGTGATACACTGACCATCGAAGGGGTTCACGCGTTGAAACCTGCCGACAACACTATCATCCCGGACCGCATTGAGGCGGGGACCTACCTTATCGCCATCGCCGCGAGTGGCGGGGCGGGGCGGGTCACCAACTGCTGTTCTGCACATCTTCCCTCGCTGGTGGAAAAACTCCGTCAGGCGGGGCTCGATGTCGAGGAAGGAGATTCTTTTATCTCCATTGATTCCCGTCAGGGTTCTGCACTCACCTGTGTTGATATTCAGACTCGCCCCTATCCGGGTTATCCCACTGACCTGCAGGCCCAGTTCATGGCCCTGATGACACTGGCTGAAGGGAGCTGCACCATCCACGAAACTATTTTTGAAAATCGTTTTATGCACGTTGCTGAATTGCGGCGCATGGGGGCAAAAATAAAGACCGACGGTCGACTTGCTCTTATCAGTGGATTGGGGCGTAACGGGTTGCGCGGTGCCCCTGTAATGGCCACAGACCTGAGGGCCAGTTCCTCGCTGGTTATCGCGGCTCTTGCGGCTGAAGGACGCACAGATATCTCTCGCATCTACCACCTTGAACGAGGGTATGAAAATCTGGTGGAAAAACTCAGCGGTCTCGGTGCAAAGGTATGGAAAGAACAGGAGTAAGTACTGGTTATTCCTGAGAAGGTTTAAACCTTCATTCTATTTCTCAACAGATATAAAGAACGGAGCGTTATCATGGAAATCGCTTCGTTTTTTGTATCAGTGGCGGTCTGTTGCTGGACAAACTCAATTTAAGGTACCCTTAAGTGATAACAGGTCTGACTCCCTGGCTCTTCCGCCGCTCCCAAACCTGAGTAGAAGAAACCTGAGAAGGTTGGAACTTCGAAGAATTCCTGATGTTCTCTATTCCGGCAGCGGCAGCCAGAAGGTAAAGCAGGCACCCCGTGTTCCTTCAGAATTTTTCAGACCGGTGTTTTCTGCCACAATTCCACCATGATGCTCTTTAATAATCTGGTGCACAATGGCCAGTCCCAGCCCTGTGCCGTTCGGTCGGGTGGTGTAGAAGGGATCAAAGATGGCTGGCAGAAACTCTTCTGCAATTCCCTTTCCGTTATCTTCTACCTCAATTCGTACCACTGCCTGCCAGTTCCTTCCCTCTTTGAGCACTGTCTCCTCAGCCTTGATGCGAATAATCTCCCTTCCCCGTGGACAAAACGGGATGGCATTTTGTATCAGATGATCCAGTACTGTAAAAAGCTGTTTTTCATCTGCCCAGACGGCGAGATTGGACTGATATTCAGTGTGCAAGAGAGCCGTTTTCGGAAAAATTCCACCGGCTCGTAAGACCTGCATCACCTCAGTAATACAGGCGTCGAGCTGAATAAACTGAGGCTGCAGTTCCTCCGGGCGAGCGAATTTAAGAAATTCTCCGATGGTGAAGGAGAGTCGGTCGCATTCACGAATGATGATATCGGTCAGTTCAATGCTGGAGTCATTCAGCATGCTGCTTTCCTTAAAATCTGCGGCAAGGATTTGAGCTGAGCCGGAGATTGCAGTAAGCGGATTGCGGAAATCGTGGGCAATGGAGGCGCTCATAGTACCAATGGCCGCCAGCTTCTCTGCCTGACGCACCTGTCGTTCAAGGTCCTCTACTTCGGTAATGTCACGCATGGCGATGATCATGCGGGCATAGTCTTCCTCGTGGCTGAGATGGTCGTCATGGGCAACATTCATACAGGAAAATCCGAGTCGGCACCGCTTGCCGTAACGGTTTGTAAAATCGGCGGTGAGGCGTTCCACATCGCTTTCAATACGGGTGCCGGGGAAAATTTCCTCGAAAGTTTTGCCGAGCATCTCGCGCACTGTATAGCCGGTTATCCCGGCGAGGGCTTTGTTGGCGGAGGTTATAACACGCTCCGAATTGACAGTAAGCAATCCCGTGGAAATGTTGTCGAAGATGCGTTTATAGACTTCGGCAAGATGGTCAAGCTGTTTCAGCGAAAAGTCCAGCGCAGTTTCTGTTCGACGCAGGCGAATGCCAAAAAGAATACTGAGCAGACCGGCAAGGAAAAAAACCAGTCCATGGATGGCAAAGATGTTGAGGCTGTTATCCCATTCAGTATAGACAAAGAGATGGTAGGACTCCAGCCAGGGGGGAACTGTCTGCTGCTCCAGAAGGAGCAGGCTACCATAAAGAAGGGTAGATGCTGCAGCTGCTACCAGCCCTCCCTTGAGCGGCAGCAGCAGGCCACCGGCGATAATTGGGAAAAAATAGACAGGGGTGAAATTTGACGCCGAGGTCCCGGTGAAGAAAACCAGTATGGTTACAAAGAGTGAGTCAGCAAGGACCTGCGCGAAACCAAAGGGGCGCCCTTTATGTGGAGAGATGAGCAGATAAAAAGCGGAGAAAATGGTGAAGGTGTAGACCACCAGAATGAAGATGAACATCACCTCATGGGGCACAATGAAGGTGGTGCAGGGAGAGTGCCCGACAAAGTAACTGGCAACGAGCAGCAGGGTGTAGAGGGTGATGCGCAGAAAGAGCATCCACAGAAGCTGTTGCTGCAGAATGTGGTGTGTTGCCTTCACGGAGGAGGGGGTTCTCTTGATATAGGTCCGAAAGGCCTTTGCCAGTCTCATCTGTATATTCATCAGGGTATCTTGAAACAGCTTGTATTTTGTTCATATTCGAAGCACAGGAGGAAATTTACCACAGACATATGCTTCATATCGGAGTCTAGCGCTTACCCCCGATGATAAAATTGTTCCTGTAATGAAGAAGATGGGTGAAAGACTGGTTATTCAAGGTCCCCATCAGTTGATTCCGTACTTTTTGGTCTTGTAACGCAGGGAGCGAAAGGACATCTTCAACAGCTCAGCGGCTTTCATCTTCGAGTTCGTTTTCTCTATGGCATGGGCGATGAGGCGTTTTTCCAGAGTGGCGAGTGCCTGTTCTATTCCAATATCATAAAGTTCCTGCTCGCTTGAGGCGATCTGCAGCAGTGGTACAGCTTCGCCAGCCAGCTGAAATCTCCGGGCGACAAGAGTATTTCCTGTCCCGGATGTTTCAGGTGCTGCTGTTGTTGCCTCAGGAGCATTGGAAGTCGCTGCATGGCTGAAATGAATGGTTTCCGCCAAAAATTGAAACTTCCCTGGTTTTGGATTGTGCACGAGGGGGGTATTATGAGTAACACTGCCCTGAAAACTGAGACTTTCCGGTAGAATGATGTTGGAGTTTTCCAGTGCCACCCCGCGTTCTATGATGTTTTCGAGTTCCCGTACGTTCCCGGGGAAGTCGTAGTTCATCAATACCTGGAGGGCGTAGGATGAGATCTCCTGTACCTCTTTGTTGAGTTGCCGTGAATATTTTTCAAGAAAATAGTTGACCAGCAGAGGGACATCTCCTTTGCGTTCCCGCAAAGGAGGTATGCATAAAGGGACAACGGCAAGGCGGTAGAAGAGGTCTTCACGAAAACGTCCTGCGCGGATTTCGTTTTCAAGAATCTTGTTGGTGGCAGCGATAATGCGTACATTCAGTTTGGTTGCTTTCGTCCCGCCGACTGGTTTGATTTCTCGTTCCTGCAGAACGCGCAACAGCTTGGTCTGAATGAGTGGAGTGAGCTCGCCAATTTCATCAAGAAAGGCTGTGCCGTGATCTGCCTCCTGGAAGAGCCCGCTTTTATCACCGATGGCCCCGGTAAAGGACCCTTTGACGTGGCCAAACAGTTCACTCTCCATCAGGTCTTCCGGGATGGCAGAGCAGGTGATTGGTACAAAGTTGTTTTTGGCGACGAGGCTGTTATCGTGGATTGCCTTCGCAATCAGCTCTTTTCCGGTTCCAGATTCCCCGTAGATCAGCACGTTTGCGGGGGTGGGAGAGACCCTCCGGATCATGTCAAAAATCTTGTGCATTTCACGGCTTTGGCCGATGATGCCGGAAAATGAGGTGACCGGAGCGACGGGCTCTCTGGTGCAGCCGTTGCCGCTGTCGATGGCTGCATGCACCACCGACTTCAACTCGTTGACATTAAACGGTTTACTAATGTAGTCAAAGGCTCCGTTGCGCATTGCCTGGACGGCGTCGTCCGGGGAGGCAAAAGCGGTTACCATCACCACTGGCAGGCCGGGGTAGAGTCCCTTTACCTGCTCCAGCAGTTCAATCCCGTTCATTCCCGGCATGCGAATATCACTCAAGACCAGATCAGCACTGCGCTCGGCGAGCATCTCCAGAGCCTGCGTGCCATCGTCGGCGGTACGCACGTCAAACCCCTCTTTTTTCAGAAGGATCTTCAAAAAGTCGCGCATTGAGCGCTCGTCGTCCACAAGGAGTACAGAAAGCATTATAATTATTAGTTGAGGTGAAGTATTACTCAAAAATATCTTATTTACCATGGGAATACAAGGGAATACAAGGGAATCAATTACATCCCGTTCCATCTTGAGATAAGATTTTTTTTTTGTGCCCGGGTGAGATGCTTGATCTCTCCTTCGCGTCGGCTGGCGGCGGGGCGATCTGCTGCTGTTTCGCACCAGATAATCTCCACGGGACGGCGGCTGCGGGTGTAGCGGGCACCGCCTCTGCACTCCCCGTTGTGTTCTTGCAGACGTCGTGCAGGGTTGGTGGTGATGCCGGTATAGAGGGTCTCGTCGGCACAGCGGAGAATGTAAACGTACCAGCCTTGCGTAGTCTTCATTTTTTTACTTTGAAGGGAACCTTGAAGAGCGTGTTGCCAAAGGGGGCGTGAAATGGTAAAAGTGGCTGAAAATGAACCAACCTCAAGGCGACAGCATGACACAAAATATTTCAGAAACCGAGAAAAAAGCGAAACGGGAAGAACCGCAGAATAAAACCACGCAGGAGGAGCAGCGAGAGCAGCCCCTTGTTGAACATCTGCGGGAACTGCGCTCCTGTCTTATCATTTCCCTGGTTGCCGTCTGTGCTGGCTTTGTGGCGGCCTATTCGGTAATTCAACCCATCGGACGCTGGTTCTTCAAACCGCTTACTGATGTTTTGCCGGAAGGCACCTCTCTTATCTTTACCTCTTACCAGGGAGGGTTTTTTTTTATCTGAAACTTGCCCTTACGGTGAGTATTCTCCTCTCTGTCCCCATACTTTTCTCCCAGCTCTGGCGGTTTATCTCCCCTGGTCTTTATCGACGTGAAAAAAAGGTTCTTATTCCTTTCGTTGTGCTTTCCTCTCTTTTTTTCCTCGGGGGAGCTGCCTTTGGCTATTTTGTCGTTTTCCCGCCTGCTTTCAAATTTCTCGTCGGCTATAACAATGAATTTCTTGTTTCTCTGCCGGGAGTAAATGAATACTTCAGCCTTGCCGTGCGCCTGTTGCTCGCCTTCGGGTTGATCTTTGAGATGCCCCTGCTCTTTACCTTTCTTGCCAAAGCGGGGATGGTGAGTGTGGAGTTTCTCACCCGTAACCGCAAGTATGCGATTCTTATTGATTTTGTGGTTGCCGCTATTCTGACGCCAACCCCGGACGCTGTCAATCAGTTGATGATGGCTGTTCCTTTAATGCTGCTCTACGAAGTGAGTGTGGTTGCCGTCCGTATTTTCGGGAAAAAACCCTTTAGCGGGTTTGACGATGAGGATGCGCTGGAGTAATATAACGCGCCGTTACACAGCTCTTTTCCTTTCAAGGCGCCTCGAATATAAACGAAATAGAAGACTATTCCAGGTCCCCTTTATTCTTTACTATAGAGATTTCCATGAAAAAAATTCTCATCACTGGCGGAGCCGGCTTCATTGGCACTCACCTTGCCAAACGACTGCTTGCCGATGGGGGACGTGAAGTTGTCGCCCTCGACAATATTAATGATTACTACGATCCCAACCTGAAACTGGCCCGCATGAAAGCGCTGGCGGAGGGGCCGGGTTTCCGGCATGTTAACATCAACCTGCAGGATCGGGATAATGTGGCAAAACTCTTCGCCGAGGAAGGGTTTGATGCGGTGGTCAACCTCGCTGCCCAGGCGGGAGTCCGTTATTCTCTAGAGAATCCAAGTTCCTATGTGGACACCAACCTTGTTGGTTTTGGCAATGTTCTTGAAGGGTGCCGCCACAATAATGTGAAGCACCTTGTTTTTGCTTCCTCCAGTTCGGTGTATGGGGCGAATACCCGCATGCCATTTTCGGTGCATGACAATGTAGACCATCCTGTGTCCCTCTATGCCGCTTCGAAAAAAGCCAATGAGCTGATGGCTCACACCTATGCACATCTCTTTGGTCTGCCAGTGACCGGCCTGCGTTTTTTCACGGTTTATGGTCCCTGGGGACGGCCGGACATGGCACTTTTCCTCTTCACCAAAGCAATTCTCAGCGGCAAGCCGATTAACGTCTTCAACAACGGCAATATGGAACGGGATTTCACTTATATAGACGATATTGTTGAGGGCGTGTATCGGGTGATTAACAAGGTCCCGGTGGCCAATCCGGAGTGGAACGGGGATAATCCTGATCCGGCGACCTCCTACTGTCCTTACCGCATCTACAACATCGGCAATAATAATAAAGAAAAGCTGATGCGTTACATTGAGGTGCTTGAGGATGCTCTTGGCAAAAAGGCCGAGAAAAATTTCCTTCCAATGCAGCCCGGAGATGTGCCTGCCACCTGGGCTGATGTCGACGACCTGGTGAAAGAGCTTGGCTACAAACCCGACACTGCGCTGGAATATGGCATTGGCAAGTTTGTCGAGTGGTATCGCGGCTATTACAACGTATAAATACCTCTTGAACTCTTTTTGTTTCACCGGCTGCCCTGAAAACGGGCAGCTGGTTCCCTTCCAGCAGATCCCCCTTACTGATGACCCCGACCGGACTCCTCGCTGCCGCCCATTTACTCCGCGCAAAAAAAGATCTTTTCACCGGTCTGCCTGATACAGAATTTGATGCCGCAGTCAGCCACTGGGCCCAGTCTGTCGCAGGAGATCTGCCCGGGCTTTGTCCTCCGGAACTCTCCTCTCAGCTCGCTGCCCTCGTCAATCGACAGGACCTCGATTTCAGTGAACTCTCCTGCCCGCCACCAGTGGAGTGGGATTTTACCTTCATTGACCTCTTTGCCGGTATTGGCGGCTTTCGTCTCGCTTTTCAGGCAGCCGGAGGGCGCTGCACTTTCTCAAGTGAGTGGGACCGCTTTGCGCAGAAGACCTATTTCCGCAATTTTGGCGAGGTTCCCTTCGGGGACATCCGGGCCCTTGACAAGCAGGCAATTCCTCACCATGACATTCTCTGTGGCGGTTTTCCCTGCCAGCCATTCTCCCTTGCCGGAGTTTCCAAGAAGCAGTCCCTCGGGCGCTGTCACGGTTTTGCCGACAAGACGCAGGGGACACTCTTTTTTGAGATTAAGGAAATTCTGCGTCTCAAACGACCACGGGCCTTCATGCTGGAGAATGTAAAAAACCTCCTCTCCCACGACTGCGGGCGAACCTTTGAGGTGATCCGCAATGCCCTTGAGAAACAGCTTGGCTACGTCATTAACTGGAAGATTGTTGATGGGGCCCACTGGGTACCACAACACCGGGAACGGATCTTCATTGTTGGCGTTGATCCGCAGCAGGTTGAGGTGAAAAAGGAGGAGATTATTATCCCCGAGGGACCGGAAGAGGGATATGCTGCCCCCCTACTCTGTGACATCATTCTCCCCAAAGTGGAGGGATGTACCCTTGGTCCGGGGACCTGGTCGACCCTTGAACGGCATAAAAAACACCACGCCGAGTGTGGTAACGGCTTTGGCTATTCCCTGCACCACCTGCCCCTCGACGAAGATGCCATTACCCGGACTATCTCTGCCCGCTACCACAAAGACGGCGCAGAAATTCTTATCGCCCAGCCAGAAGCCCGTCCGCGTCGCCTCACCGTGGAAGAGGCCATGCAGTTGCAGGGTTACGATCCCCGGCGTTACATCTTCCCTGTCTCGCGAACCCAGGCCTACCGGCAGATTGGCAACAGCGTAGTGGTTCCTGCTGTTACGGCCTGTGCCCGGGCTCTCACCCGTCTCCTGCGGGAAAAAGGGGTGTTGTAAATGGACAATCTGACTCCGGAGCGGCGCAGCTGGAATATGGGTCAGATCAAGTCAACCAATACCAGACCGGAACGTGCCGTCCGCTCGCGACTGCACCGGCTCGGCTATCGTTTCCGAATCCATCGCCGTGATCTTCCCGGCTGTCCCGATATTGTCCTGCCGAAATATAAAAGTATTATCTTTGTGCATGGCTGTTACTGGCATCGGCATGAAGGGTGCTGTTATGCCTATACGCCGAAGTCGCGACAGGATTTCTGGTTGAAGAAATTTTCAAGGACCGTGCAGCGTGACGTGGAGGTGCAGGACGAACTCAAACGGCTTGGCTGGCAGGTGTTGGTGATTTGGGAATGTGAAGTGAAGCAGATGGACGAGGTTGAGAAACGGCTCCGACAGTTCCTGGGCAGCCCGGTCGGAGAAGAGACGACCGGGCAGGACGCAAAGAAATGATCAGTTGGAGTTAGTTGCAGGACCGCGACCGAGGAGTGCGAGAGCGGCGGCGGTGATCGCCGGGGTGTCGATGCCGCCTTCTTTCCAGAGTTCCTTCTGCGGGCTGTGTTCGATAAAATGGTCTGAATAACCGAGCAGTGTGCTTTTTACGTTGAAAACCTGCTGTTGTGACAGCATCTCCAGAACCCCGCTGCCAAAACCACCGGCAACCACATTGTCTTCCACGGTGACAAGGTTCCCGGTATGCTGTACCCAGTGGCAGATCAGCTCCGCATCAAGCGGTTTAATGAAGCGTGGATTGATCACCGCTGCACTTACGCCTGCCAGTTCCAGCTCTTTTGCTGCCTCCATGGCCGCAGTTACTCGATTTCCCACCGGTAAAAGGAGAATGTCATCTCCTTCCCTCAACAGTTCTCCCTCACCTATTTTCAGCATGCAGAGCTGTTCGTCCATCTTTACACCATAACCGGAACCGCGCGGATAGCGCACCGCAGAGGGCCCGCGATAGTGTATGCCGGTGAAGATCATATGCTGCAGCTCGTTCTCGTCTTTCGGGGCCATCATTACCATATTAGGAATGAAACGCAGGAAGGAGAGATCGAAGACGCCATGGTGAGTGGGGCCGTCGTCGCCGACCACACCGGCTCGGTCGAAGGCGAAGGTGACGGGCAGGTTTGGCAGGCAGACATCATGGATGATCTGATCCAGAGCCCGCTGGAAAAAGGTGGAATAGACGGCGACTACCGGTCGCATCCCCTGAGAGGCCATGCCCGCCGCAAAGGTGACGGCGTGTTGTTCCGCAATGCCCACATCAAAAAAACGTTCGGGAAAGCGTTTGGAGAATTCAGTAAGACCGGTCCCGGAAGTCATGGCCGCAGAGATGGCGGTAATACGGTTGTCGTTCTCCGCCATTTTGCAAAGGGTCCTGCCGAAAAACGAAGTCCAGCTCGTGAAGCCGGAAGAGGGCAGTGGTTTACCTGTGGCAATATCGAAGGGTCCAATACCGTGGAAGAGACCGGGATTGTCCTCCGCCGGCTTGTATCCGCGCCCTTTTTTTGTAAGGACGTGCACCAGTACCGGCCCCTGAGAGATATCGCGAACCTCGGAGAGTGTCTCGATAAGTTCGTCGAGGTCATGGCCGTTGATCGGACCGACATAGTTGAACTTGAATGCCTCAAAGAGCATGCCGGGGGTGAAAAAACTTTTCAGGCTCTCTTCTGATTTTCGCAGAATGTTAAGCAGGTTTTCACCCGCTTCAGAGTCACTCAGTTTTTCCACGAGGTGATTCTTCACCCTGTTCATGGTACGCCCGGCCAGTTTACGGCTGAGGAAATTCGAGATTGCCCCGACATTCGGTGAAATCGACATTTCGTTGTCGTTGAGGATAACGATAAGATCACGGTCGAGATGTCCGGCATGGTTGAGTGCCTCATAGGCCATACCGGCAGTCATTGCGCCATCGCCGATTACTGCGATGGCGCGGTTCTTCTTCGCCTGCAGGTTATGTGCGACCTCCATGCCGGAAGCGGCGGAGACGGAGGTGGAGCTGTGTCCGGTTTCAAAGGCGTCGTAGGGTGACTCTTTACGTTTTGGAAAACCACTTATACCATTGCGCTGGCGCAGGGTTGAAAATTCCCTGAGGCGTCCGGTGATAATTTTATGGGCATAGCTCTGGTGACCAACGTCCCAGACAATCTTGTCTTCCGGGGTGTTGAAAACCTTGTGCAGGGCCAGGGTGAGTTCCACCACGCCGAGGCTCGGTGCGAGGTGACCGCCATTTTTTGAGACGGTGGTGATGATGGTTTCGCGCAGCTCGGCGGCGATTTCTTCAAGCTCGGGGATGGTGCAGTCGCGCAGGTCAGCGGGAGAGTGGATCTCTTCAAGGCGGGGAGTATTGCTCTTATGGACGGCTGTTCTTGTAATGGCAGGTTTGCTGTCGGTAAATCTCATTATTTTGTCCTTAAAAATATATAGTCTGCGAGGTTCCGAAGGGGATCGGCAGAAGGTCCGAAGGTGGTAATGGCAGCCTTTGCTTCAGCAACAGTTGCCTCGGCCATTTTCCGGGTTTTGTCGATGCCGAAACAGGCGGGATAGGTTGCCTTGCCGTTTTTGGCATCGCTGCCAGCGGCTTTGCCGAGCTGCTCTGTAGTGGAAGTGGCGTTGAGGAGATCATCGACAATCTGAAAGGCCAGGCCAATTTTTTCGCCAAAGCCGGTGAGAGCAGTGAGCTGCTTCTCACTGGCACCTGCGCCGATGGCTCCGGCGCGCACTGCGGCAGTAATCAGTGCACCTGTCTTGGCGCGGTGAATGGTCTGCAGGGTGGAGAAGGGGAAGCTGGTATCTTCCATGGCGATGTCAAGCGCCTGTCCGCCAACCATGCCGAAGGGGCCGGCGGCGCGGGCGATACAGTGGGTAATGGCCAGTTGTTTTTCTGCCTCAAGGGGGCTGAGAGTGCTGTCCCCGAGGAGATCAAAGGCCCAGGTGAGCAGGCCGTCACCTGCAAGGATCGCCGGGGCTTCGCCGAAAACCTTGTGGCTGGTAGGTTTACCACGGCGAAGGTCGTCGTTATCCATAGCAGGCAGATCGTCATGAATCAGAGAATAGGTATGGATGCACTCGAGCGCGCAGGCGGACGGCAGCAGGGCGGATTCAATTTCCTCTGTGCCGTAAACGCAGACACCACCGGCAAGACAGAGGATCGGGCGAAGCCGTTTTCCACCGGCAAAAAGACTGTAGCGCATGGCGGCAAAAAGCGAGGCGTAAGTGCTCTCTTCCGGTGGAGCAAACCGCAGCAGGGCTTTTTCAACAAGCTCTTTCTTTGCCTGAAGATACTCCTTAATCGTCATCGTTTTTTCCTTCATTGAAAGGAACCGTCTTGAGAGTCCCGTCTTTTTCCATCAGCATTTCCACTTTGGCGCGGGCATTCTTGAGCTGGTCGTCGCAATAAGAGGCGAGTTGAACTCCTTCATTGAACCTCTTGAGACTGTTTTCGAGGGTAACATCTCCTCCTTCAAGCTCTTCGGTGATCTGTTCCAGCCGCGCAAGGGCGGTTTCAAAGGATTTTTTTGGCATAATATGTAGAATTATGAAAAAGATGGGTATAGTGTTTGCGCGGTATTACGTCCGCAGTCAGCAGCGTGACGGTCGCGAGGGGGTATGGAACTGCAGCAGAGTGGAATACTGAGCAACTCACAATATCTTAAATTGACATGTTTGAAAATGATAAAAACTACCTGCGAATTTACAAGATGGCTGGAGACCGAAAAGCAATATTCTCCGCACACCGTGGAAGGATACCGGCGCGACCTTGAAGAGTTCACTGCCTTTCTTGGAAAAGAGACGGAAATTTGTGCGGTTGATGTCGACGGAGTCCGTGGTTTTGTCGCCAGTCTCTTCGGCCGAAACAGCAGCACTTCAGTATCCCGCAAGCTTTCAGCTTTACGTACTTTTTTTCGTTTTTCTCGCAAACGAAAACTGATTGCTTTTGATCCGACGCAGACCGTCAAGAGTCCAAAGCTGGCCCAATATATCCCGACATTTCTTACTGTCGATGAGACCTTTGGCCTGCTTGAATGCCCCTGTGAAAAAGACCGTTTCATGCTTCGCGACTGCGCTATCCTTGAACTGCTGTATTCTTCCGGCATGAGGGTTTCTGAACTGGTTTCGCGGAATCTCGAAGATCTTGATTTCGAGGCGGAAATGGTTACCGTGCGGGGCAAGGGTGATAAAGAACGTATTGTCCCGGTGGGACGCCCGGCGCTGGAGGCTGTGGCGTCCTGGCTGCCCCAGCGGCAGCAGTTGATGCTGGACAGGGTGAAACGTGGTGGAACCCCTGAAGAGAGGGCACTCTTTCTCAACGGACGCGGCAGCAGACTGACCTCCCGCAGTGTGGAACGCTCTGTAAAAAGTTATGGCGAGCGGGCGGGCATTCCCCAAGTCGTGACACCCCACGCCCTGCGGCATTCCTTTGCCACCCATCTGCTTGAAATGGGGGCAGATCTTCGTGCTGTGCAGGAGTTGCTCGGCCACTCCAGTCTCTCCACCACTCAGCATTATACACATCTTACCCTCGACCATCTGACCGAGGTGTATGACAAAGCTCATCCTCTCTCAAAGCACTCTTAAATTCATGAGAAACAGCGGAAATTCCGCACTTTTTTTATATCATGGGCCAATGCCATAACAACGGCCCGCAATCAACAGTGGAGCAGTAATGGGATTTTATCCAGAAATCAGGTCAACAACCATTCTCGCAGTGCGTCATAAAGGCGAGGTTGCCGTAGCAGGAGATGGTCAGGTAACCCTCGGCAACACGATAATGAAACATCACGCGCGCAAGGTACGCCGACTCTATCATGGCAAGGTTATTACCGGCTTTGCCGGAGCCACCGCCGATGCCTTTACCCTGTTTGATAAACTTGAAGGAAAACTTGAGCAGTTCAAGGGGAATCTGCTGCGTGCATCCGTAGAGCTGGCTAAAGACTGGCGTATGGATAAATACCTGCGCCGCCTTGAAGCCATGCTGGTGGCAGTTGATGACGAATCCAGTCTGCTGCTTTCGGGTACCGGAGATGTGATTGAGTCCGACACGGGGGTGCTGGCCATCGGTTCCGGCGGACCCTATGCGCAGGCGGCAGCGCTTGCGCTGATTGAACACAGTGACCTGAACGCCGAAGAAATTTGTCGTGCATCTCTTGGTATTGCCGGAGATATCTGCATCTATACTAATCAATCTATTACCCTCGAAAAAATATGAGTTTTCTTGATAATCAGACCCCGAAAGAGACCCTCGCCGAACTGGATAAATATATTGTCGGGCAGCATGATGCAAAACGCTCCGTTGCCCTTGCCCTGCGTAACCGCTGGCGGCGCAAGCAGGTTCCTTCACCGCTGCGCGAGGAGATTGCCCCGAAGAACATCATCATGATCGGCCCCACGGGTGTGGGAAAAACTGAGATTGCCCGTCGGCTCGCCACCCTCGCACATTCCCCCTTTATAAAGGTTGAAGCCTCGAAATATACCGAGGTCGGGTACGTCGGTCGCGATGTAGAGTCGATGATCCGCGATCTCGTAGAACTGGGGGTCAACATGGTGAAGAAGGAGGAACGTGAGCGGGTAAAAGGAGTGGCGGAGGCAAATGCCGAAGACCGTCTTCTCGACCTGCTGCTGCCTGGTTCTGGAGGTGTTACGAACGGCCCCGAAGGGGGTGACGCATTTACCGTTCAAACCAGCGACCTGCCTGCCACACAGGATGTCAATTCGCAGAATGCGACTCGGGAAAAATTTCGTCAGATGCTGCGCGACGGCAAGTTTGATGAACGGGAGGTCGCAGTTGAAGTTGCGGAGAACCGCAGTTCGCCGATGATTGAGATCATGGGTGTTTCCGGCATGGAGGATATGCAGAACAATCTGCAGGATGCCCTTGGCCGCTTCATGCCGAAGAATAAGAAGGCCCGCACCATGAAAATCCCCGAAGCGCTTGAGACTATCACCATGGAGGAGATGGAAAAGCTTATCGACATGGACAAAGTGGTGAAGGAGGCGCTGAAACGTACCGAACAGGATGGTATTGTCTTTCTTGATGAGATTGACAAAATTGCCCACCGCGGCGGAACCACCAACGGCCCGGAGGTCTCACGGGAAGGGGTACAGCGAGACCTGTTGCCTATTGTTGAGGGGGCTACGGTGAATACCAAATACGGCATGGTGGTCACTGATCACATCCTTTTTATCGCCGCCGGTGCCTTTCACATTGTTAAACCCTCTGATCTCATCCCCGAGCTTCAGGGCCGTTTCCCTATCCGCGTTGAGCTGCATCCCCTCGGACGGGAGGATTTTGTCCGCATTCTCACCGAGCCTGAGAATGCATTGATCAAGCAGTATACCGCTCTGATGGCGACCGAAGGCGTGAAACTGAGCTTTGAGGATGATGCCATTGGTGAACTTGCCTCCATTGCGGTAAAGGTTAATGCGAGAACCGAGGAGATTGGTGCCCGCCGACTCTATACGGTTCTTGAACGGATGCTGGAACAGCTCAGTTTTGATGCCCCTGA
>JALNVI010000026.1 GCA_023231425.1 Desulforhopalus sp.
CGCGGCTTCATGAGCGGTGCCCAGTACCGTTATATGACGAGTGATACCTCCAAGGGAATGGCCATGGGGAACTTCCTGATGGATGATCTTTCCGACGGGAACCTGGATTCTGACTACTATGATGACACCGGGTACACCCATACCAACGACGATCGCTACTGGATTCGGGGTAAGGCCGACCATACCTTCGGAGATGGCTGGGTCACTCGACTCGACGTTGATATCGTCTCCGACGAGGATTATCTTCAGGAGTTTGATTTCGGCAAAACGGGGTATGATCAAACCCGTGAAGATTATCTCGACATGTTTGGTCGTTCCTTTGATGATGACAGTGATCTGGAACGCGACAACACTTTCAAAGTCCTTAAAAGCTGGGGAGGAATTTCACTGGAGACAGAATTCCTCGCCGTGGATGATCTGGACACAGACACCACGACAACAACAACCACAACCACCACGGATGCGGACACCGGAGAAGAAACCACCACAACCACCACGACAACGGAAGAGTCTCCTCTGTGGAAATTGCCGGAGGTTGACTTCGACGGAACCCTTGATACCGGATTCAAGAGCTTTACCTTCGACTGGGACTCCAGTTACGTCAACTACTGGCGGGAAGACGGCACAGGTGGCAACCGGATCGATGTCCGCCCGGCGCTCTCAACCCCGATCTCAATTACACCATGGCTTGAAAGCCGGGCGGAAGTGGCGGTGAGGGATACGTATTATGCAGTAGAAGACTATGGAGATGCCACCGAATGGGCATATGATGACAATATCAACCGTTTCTATCCGGAGTTTGAAATTGATACTGCCACAACCATTCAGCGCGATTTTGGTTTCTCCTCCGGCCAGACAATACGCCACGAATTCCGGCCCTACCTGAACTATCAATATATTTCAGATGCAGCCGAAGATAATGAACTCCCGGACTGGGACAGCATTGACGAAATTACTCAGGAGAACACCTTCACCTACGGGCTGGACAACCTTTTCAGCCATATTGCTACCAGCAGTTCAGGAATGGAGACTCTCTCCACGTATGGAAGTTTCCTTATTGAACACTCCTATAACATGGACCCCGACGATGACGATGAACCCTTTGGAGATATTTACACCAAGTTGACCTTTGAACCTCTGCCGAAAACAGCACTCTCCTACAAGGCCTATTACGATGTTTATGACAACGACTTCAACAGCCACAATTTTGAAGTCGCATACACCTTCAGCAACAACACCTATGTCAGTACTGAATACAGTTATGATATAGACGACGAGATTGACCAGATTAACGGGACTCTCGGCATCAGACTGTTCGAGCGCTGGCGATTTGAGGGCAGCATAGAACATTCTCTCTCCTACGAGCAGACCAACGAAGCGAAAGGCCTCATTGCGTATAGTGCCAATTGCTGGGGACTCAAATTCCAAACCAAATACGACTCCGGCGAAACGACTTACATGATGTTCTTTGAACTTGCCAACATCGGCGAAGCGTTCGGCTTCGGGCTGTAAACCGACCTGTCAGGATGTTCTTTGATCTTTTCAACGGCGATGCCGATGGAATTTTTGCCCTCCATCAGCATCGCCTTTCTTTTCCTGCGATCAGCACGCTTATCACCGGTGTCAAACGGGATATCTGTCTGCTGCAGCAGCTGGCAGGGACAAAAGATGCGGAAATTACTGTCTTTGATGTCTCCCTTGATTCTAACAGGAGGGGAATTGCCCCCCTGCTCGCCCAGGGAAATTGCATTCGCTGGTTCGATCACCACTTTGCCGGAAAGATTCCCGTCCACCCCAGGCTTCACACCATCATTAACCCCTCCCCCACCACCTGCACCAGTCTCATCGTCAACACAGTCCTTGGCGGATCCCATCCCGGCTGGGCAATATGCGGCGCCTATGGTGACAATCTGCAGGAACCGGCAGACCGCCTCGCTGGCAAAATAGGACTTTCTGCAAAAGAGATGAGTCAACTTGCTGAACTTGGCAAGCTTTTCAATTACAACGGCTACGGTGTTACCACCGCCGATCTCCATTTTCACCCGAAGAAACTCTACCTCGCCATCGCACCTTTCGCCGATCCTCTTGCCTTCATCGCACAATCAAAAGAGCTGGCTGTCCTTCGCGACGGCTGTGCAGAGGATCTGCAATGTGCGGCGGAGGGAGAACAACAGAAGATTGGACACCACAGCCTCTATTTCTTTCCCGATGCCCCCTGGGCGCGACGGATCTCCGGCATCTACTCTAACCTGAAGGCCCGGCAGGAACCGGATGCTGCCCATGTTATTATCACCAGGGTTGGCGACAATCTGCGCCTCAGCGTTCGTGCTCCGCTCAACGACAGCCAGAGAGCCGACACCCTCTGCAGAGCATTTCCCACCGGTGGCGGCCGTGCGGGGGCAGCAGGAATCAATGAACTGCCCCCCGAAGAACTGTCACACTTTATCGACACATTCTCAAAAACCTGGCCTTCCTGAAAGGCATATTACTATGATTAAGAGATCTCTCCTGTTGTTCGTACTCCTGATGTTCGCAGTCTTCTCCGTCTACGGGCCAGCTTTTGCCGCCGGGAAAAAAGCTGCTGATCTTGTCCGCGACGACCAGCCAATCGACATTAATACACCGAAGTATCACAAGCTCTTCACCGATCTTGAGGCTAAAGGATTCGAACGCAACGCGCTGGAAAAGCTCTTCTCCAACCTCACCATCAATCGTAAAGTTCTCAGTCTGATGGACCGACAGTGGGGCAAACCCACTCCGTGGTATGCATACAGGCCCCGCTTCCTTACACCATTGATCATCAAACAGGGGAAACAGTATCTTCGTAAATTTCGCCCCTCCTTTGATCGCCTTGAAAAGGACTTTGGCGTCAACCGTGAGGTTATAGTAGCTATCTGGGCAATGGAGACACGTTTTGGGCAGAACACCGGGGACTTCAACATGTTTCGCAGCCTCAACACCCTCTTTGCAGCCTACCCCCGACGCAGCGACTTCTTCCGCGCTGAATTGATCGACTACCTGCTGCTCTGCCAGCGTAACGCCTTTGACCCGCGGATCATAGAAGGCTCCTGGGCAGGTGCCTTTGGGCAGGCCCAGTTCATGCCTTCCAGCTTCAATAAACATGCCGTGGATTACGATGGTGACGGAATTGTAGACATCATTCACTCCCGACTTGATGCTCTTGCCTCCATCGCCAATTACCTCCATCATTTCGGTTGGACCCTCGATACTCCGGTCTCTATCGACCTCGGGAAGCACCTGCATTCACCACAACTTGAAAAGAAAGCCGGAGAGGGCTGGAGCAACAGTATCTCATGGCGCAGACTGCAGCAGTTGCAAAGAGTGAAACTGCCTGCGCCAGTCAAGGGAGGACACCTCACTGTTGTCCCTCTCGACCTTGATCCCCAAAAGGGCGGGGGCAAACGTTATCTTGCCGGATACCCAAACTTTCAGGCGATTCAGCACTACAACCACAGCCAGAAATACGCCGCAGCAGTCGACGAACTGGCAAAGGCTCTCACCAGTGACTGAACCGATAGGTCGAGGCACGCTGATCCTCGTTTCCACCTGTCTCGTGGTTGGGGTTTTCCTCTTTTTCCATCGTGAACCCTGGCTTCCTGTACATATAATATCTCCCGGGAAAGGACCTGCCTTCTCCGATGATGGTGATCTTCTCAGTCTTCGTGCAGCCGTGGAGAAGCAGCTGCACTGGCTGGAATCGAAACCGGTGGGCACCACGGTGCAGCTTGGCGACGAAGAGATTCCAGTTACCCTGTTGCATCTATCCCTCTCGCACCTTTCCACCTTTCTCCACAGCAGCCCCACTCCCCGGCAACTCGCAGCTTTCCTGCACGACAACTACGATGTTTTTCAGGCGGGAGGCCGCAAAGAAAAGAGAGGCAGAGAGCTTCTTGTAACCGCTTATTACGAACCTGTTTTTAACGGAGATCTGCAGAAAACGGACACGGCAAGATGGCCAATCTATCAGTTGCCGAAGAAGATGACGCCAGGTACAAAACACGGGTGGAACCGTAGAGAGATAGAGTTATTCGGACGCCTTAAGGGGCAGGAACTGGCCTGGCTCAACGACCCGTTCGACGCCTACCTGCTTCACGTACAGGGCTCGGGAAAAATTCGCCGCCCCGATGGCTCGATTTTCACCGTCCGTTACGCAGGCAACAACGCCATGGAGTATATGAGTCTTGGCAAACTCTTTGTCGATGAAAAAATTCTGCCCCTTGAAAAGGTGAACATCCCAGCCATGCGCAAGTGGCTGACCGAACATCCAGAGGAACAGCAGCGCATGTTTTTTCACAACCCGCGCTACATTTTTTTTAAAAAGGGGACTCCCGGAAATCCAGAGGGAAGTAACGGTGTGAAACTCACCCCGGGCCGCTCCATTGCAATCGACCCGGACATCCTCCCCACAGGCAGCATGGGCCTTATCAAGACCCGCATGCCGAGAGTGCAAAATAGCCGACTCAACGGCTGGTATGAGACCTCGCGACTGGTCTTTCCACAGGATTCGGGGGCGGCAATCAAAGGTGCAGGGAGGGTCGACCTCTTTCTGGGAAGCGGAGATGTTGCCGAAAAAACCGCCCAGATAATGAAAGAACCGGGCAAACTCTACTTCCTTTTCTGGCGGGATAAAGAAAATTTTGAAGAGAAATAAAGCAGCCCTCGATTTTTTTCATTCCGACTGCTGTTCCTTGTTATTTCAATAAAGCAAAACGTCTCCAGAAGTCTGGAAACGATTTTGCCACACACTCTTCCCCGGTGATCTTCACCCCGGGAATTCGTAATCCCGCAAGGGCAAAACTCATCGCCATGCGATGGTCATCGTAAGTCTTTAGTTCGGCACCATGCAGACGACTCACATCCCCGCCAACTCCATGAATGATCATCGAGGCATCAAATTCTTCAACCTCCACACCGAGCTTGCCAAGTTCAGTTACCACTGCTGAGAGGCGGTCACACTCTTTGATCCGCAGATGACCAATGTTGTTGATGGTAGTTGTTCCCTCGGCAAAGGCCGCCACCACAGCGAGGGTGGGAGCCACATCAGGCATATCTCCCATGTCAATCGTGATCCCCTGCAGGCGATTTGCCCCAATGACAGCCAGGCCGTTTCCCGCCTTTTCAACCGAGCAACCCATGCGGGCAAACAGGGCGACAAGCATGGAATCTCCCTGCAGAGAAGGAACCGGGACATTCTCTACTGCAACCCGCCCCCCGGTTATCGCCGCCGCAGCCCAAAAATAAGAAGCACTTGAGGCATCCCCTTCCACCTGATACTCCCGCGCCCTGTAACAGCCCTGTGGAATGGAGAACCAACTGTAATCCTCAGCACAATCCACACAAATACCAAAATCATTCATCACAGACAACGTCATGGCGACATAGGGGCGGGAGAAGACAGTTCCCTCCACACGCAGGGTCGCAGGCTCACGGGCATAGGGGGCCACCAGCAGCAGAGAAGAGAGATACTGGCTGCTGCGCCCTTCCGGCAACACGGTTTCTCCACCGAGAATTCCATCCCGTCCCGCTTCGTTGATAAGCAGTGGCGGACAGCCGGTGTTCCTGATCGACTTGATATCAACCCCCCACCCCTGCAGTGCACTCATCAGCGGCTCAATCGGTCGCTGATGCATCCGCGACCCGCCATCAATTGTAAACAACGTCTTGCCGAGGGCTGCCACCGAAGTAAGAAAGCGAGTGGCGGTACCATTATTACCGAGGAAGAGGGGCTTATCACTCTCTGCAATCTTCCCCCCATTCCCGGTAATTACCCACTCCGCTCCTTTCTCCATTTTAACTCCCATCTGCATCAGCGCAGCGGAGGAGTATTGCGTATCTTCACTCTCCAGCGGATCCAAGATCCGGCTGACACCATCGGCCAGTGAAGCAGCCACCAGCGCACGCTGGGTTAGACTTTTGGAACCGGGTACTTTCAGAGTTGTATTGGTTGTTTCAAGAGGGGTAATTTCAATCATGGAAGAAGCCTGATAAAGTTTTAATAAGATTTAGATAAGACAGCTTGCAATTTCTTTACTTTATGCCATAGTGCAGGTAATAATCCAAAGAAACACAAAATAATTCAACTCTTTTCTCTCTTACGGGCACCTTGAACACTCAGATCTTTCGACAGGATCCAGGGCACAGAAAAAAATTTACCGAAGCCATCCGCCTGAGACTGCAAAGCCCCCGGTACCCACTGAGTGTATAAATTCCCCCCTGTAACGAAGAATTTAGAAGAAAGATCACTTATTCAAGGTCCCTTTATGACTCCAGAAACCCTTATCATCGTCTTCACGGCATTACTTGGCGCCATAGTCGGCAGTTTTCTCAATGTGGTTATTCTCCGCCTGCCCAGGGAGGGAAGCTCAGTAGTCTTTCCCGCTTCCCATTGCCCGGTGTGCATGGCGAAGCTGCACTGGTATGAGAATATTCCTGTCCTCAGCTATCTCTTTCTGCGCGGAAAATGCAGCCACTGCGAGGTGAAAATCTCAATACAGTATCCGCTGGTGGAACTGGCCATGGCAGCGCTCTCTGCCTGTCTCTTCCTCAAATTTGGTTTGACACCGGCTTTCGGAGGGTATTTTCTCTTCACTGCAGCACTGCTGGTAGTCATTATGATTGACCTGCATCACTACATCATTCCAGACTCCATCGACCTGCCCGGAGTTGTGCTCGGGGTGCTCTTCTCGTTCATGAATCCAGTGACAAGCTGGCAGAGTTCCCTGCTCGGGGTTGTTTGTGGCGGGGGGATTCTCTGGCTGGTAGCGTGGACATACGCATTGCTGCGTAAAAAGGAAGGGATGGGCGGAGGAGACATCAAACTGCTGGCAATGATCGGAGCATGGCTTGGCTGGGAATGCCTGCCCTTTGTGATCTTTTTCTCCGCCTTCACCGGTGCCATTCTCGGGATCACGACACTCTCTATTCTCAAAAAAGATCGCAACAGCCAGATCCCTTTTGGGCCATTTCTTTCCGGATCAGCACTGATTTACATGTTTTTTTCAGAGCAAATTGAGCATTTTCTGCACCTCTATATCTCAGGACAGTGGCCGTAAAAAAGCCCTACCCTCTGCATACTCAGAAATCTCGATATGCCAGGGGGCGGGGACAGAATTGTCCAGCTGCTGCTGTTTCCCTTTCCATCTGCAAAATATATCCCCATTCACGCCATCGATTTACGTCGAGAAATCAACAGCCCGGGCATGGCAAGGCGACGGCCAGCGCGGCAATAATGAAGCAGACGTGAATCAGATTATCCAGCGTGCTCGCCTACAACTCAGGAGTATACCCTCTGAGGTTAATCTCAACCAGGGCAATCATCGCCTTAAAGCCATAACTCCCGGAATCTGCATCGCACCGAAAATTCCCATACGGGCTGTAAGAGCAAGCAGTGTCGCTGTTGTCCAAGGCTAAATTCCCATAGCGACATGGCCTTTGAGCATGGCGGAAACAGAATTGATGAGCGGGGATTTCGGCACCAGCATGAATACGCATAAAGCCATGGCAAGAAAGCCTCCCTCCCCGAGGTGAAACACAAAACCAAGTCCAGAGATAAAGCTGGAGATAAAGGCTGTCACCCCGAAGGGAATCAGGGCATTAACAGCATTTCGAACAAGCGTCTGCCGGACAATCATGCCAAGGGTTGAGCCAGGGAACGTAAGCCCGCAGATCTCTGCAGTGCCTCCCGCCAGCTGACAAAACGCCGCACAGGCGAGAGCAATCATAACAATGACCAGCCAGTGGTTGTATCGTGGCGGGTTAATTCCTGCCAGCCATTCATGTACCCCCGCGATATCAAGTTCACCCCTCTCCGCCGCAATGCAGATCTGTTGAACCTCACTCACAATCCGCATGTCAATGCCATGAGGGTGTCTTGAAACAGCTTGTATTTCGTTCATCTTCGAAACACAGAAGAAAATTTATTACAGCCTTGATATTGATATCGGAGTCTAACGCTTACCTCCGAGGATAAATTTTTACTGTACCAAAGAAGATGGGCGAAAGACTGATTATTCAAGTTACCCTTCAGAAATGATTACTTCTTTCATCCCCTCTTCTTCACACCCCACCAACAAAAAAGGCCCCCGCAGCAAATCTGCGGGGGCCTTTTAGAATCAAACTCTTCAGTAGAAGGTCAATACACGTTCATCTACTCTTCCACTTCGTGTTCAACATCTACAGCCAGTTTGTAAAGAACAGTCACCATGAAAATACCAACTGCCCAGATTCCAATCGTAATACCTATTTCGTTGACCGTGGGATAATACTCAACCACTGTGTCAAACGGAGTAATAGCAAGACCGCCAAGAACAAAACCCAGTCCCTTGTCAATGAACAAAGAGAGGAAAACAGCCAGGCAGCCAGCGGCGATAATCCAGTCGGCGGCGTCTGTCATAACCTTCTTGCTCAACTTCAGCCAGGCGAGAACAATCAGTCCACCAAAACAGAGGAAGACAGAGGTCCACATGAAAGGCACAAGGTTGTTGTACATTACGCCATGTTCTTCAATACCGAAGAAGAGGTAATCAAGCGAATGCATGTGCCCGGGAATTGTGGAGTAGTATGCTACAAAGAACTCCATGCAGACAAAGAAGGCGTTGATCAATGCCGCATAAATAATAATGGTCAGAATCTTGTTGATTGCCTCTTTCCCGGCATCGAAGTTGGCAATACGCTTCATGAGCAGGCAGGCAAGAACAATAATGATAGGTCCTGCTGCAAATGCAGAAGCGAGAAAGCGTGGAGCGGTAATGGCTGAGAGCCAGAACTCATGTCCAGGCAGCCCGCAATAAAGCATGGCCGTTACGGTATGAATGGAAACCGCCATGGGAATGGAGATATAGACAAAGATATAGATCCACTTCGGCGGTGCAACCTCTTTACGCTCTGCTGTAAGAATAACCCAGCTGCATATCAGGTTGAGGAACAGATATGTGAGAAGAACACACATATCCCAGAACAGCATGGAATTGGGGGTCGGGTGCAGGATCATATTCATCGCCCGCAACGGTTGTCCAATATCAACTATGATAAAGAGCAGACACATGACCAATGCGGGAATTGCAAGAAATTCACCAAGGACAGTGATACGACCAAAGGCCTTGAAATCATGCACGTAATACGGAAGGACCAGCATAAGGCCCCCGGCAGCAACCCCAACGAGAAAAGTAAACTGGGAGATATAGAGCCCCCAGCCAAGATCCCGCCCCATTCCGGTAAGTCCCTGCCCGATAAGGAACTGCCGTACATAGCAAAAAGTTCCAATACCGATGAATATTGCGAGTATTCCGAGCCATGTCCAGTATCTCGAGCTTCCTCTTAATGCTTTTTCAATCATGACTCCCTCACACTATATAAAATACAGACGGTTTCGTTCCAAGATTGGGCTTGCGCTGAATCGTCGGATTCTCCGCCAGCACCTTTCTCACCTCTGACTCTGGATCGTTGAGATCACCAAAATAAATCGCACCAACCTCTGCGGCAGCCACCTGGCATGCCGGTTTTTCCCCGCGTGCAAGGCGTTCTGCACAGAAGTTGCACTTCTCAACTACCCCGCGCATCCTTGTGGGGAATTCGGGATTGATCTCCTGTGCAATATGCGGTCGCGGTTCAAACCAGTTGAAGCTCCGTGCGCCATATGGGCAGGCCATCATACAGAAACGGCAGCCGATGCAGCGGTGATAATCCATGGCAACGATGCCGTTGTGTTCCATTTTGAAGGTTGCCTGTGTCGGGCAGACCCGCACACACGGCGGATTATCACAGTGATTGCAGAGCAGTATAAACTGACTCTCTTCGATAACATCCGCATTGTGCGTGGAAGACTGCTCAGGGAAAGCCTGTTCATACGGAGCACTCCAGATCCATTTAATTTCACTTTTCGGGTCATCAAAAGTCGGAATGTTATGCACGTAGCGACAGGCGGCAGCCATTTTTTCCTGTATATCGGGACGATCATAAAGCTTGCGCATGTCTATAACCATTCCATAGCGCATTTTGCCCGCCGTCCCCCCACTGTTTTCTGCGACAGCGGGAACTGCACTGGCAGAGGCTTCAGCCAGTTTACTCACAGCCGGAGCGCTGATTCCTGCAAGCGCAGCCACACCGGCGGCCTTCAAAAAAGTTCTTCTTTTGGTATCCATCAGTTGGCCTCCTTCAATCCTGCTTTCTGCTGCGTCGGTGTAAGATGGCAGTCCCAGCAGTATGGGGTTACAGACGCATAGGTGTGACAGCGGTCACAGAACTCTTCTTTATTCGTGTGACATTTCATGCAGGCGAGCTGCAGCCCTTTGCCATAAACTTTGCCGTCAACAGTTACGGTACCGCGGTTGCCGTTACGCAGGACATCATCCCGCCACTCATTAAGAATCACCATATGTTCTGCTCTCATCTCATCCGCGGGATAAATACAGTGCTGCTCTCCGCCCGGGGGAGGTTCGACCGTGGGATCCGTGCTCTTCGTCGCAGAAAAGGCGTCGAACCAGAACGGGAACGTGACCAGCAGGACGAGAATTATCAGTCCTGGTACAATTAAACCTTTATTATACATTGATTACTCCTTGTTCTTGTTCAGTTTTCAAAGCATTGTACGAAGGCCTTCCGGCATATCAGCCCGGTTTTCCCCTTTCTGAACCAGAGCATTGGCCACAAGCTCGGTGAGCCCGCAAACCGTAACCCCCGGGTTCCAGTAATTCATCAGAGAGGTAAGTGTCGCCCGGTCAATAGCGCAGATACAGGCAAGCGTGTTCACATCATGTTTTTCAACAACATGCTTCACAGCATTGGCTCGTGGCAGACCTGAACGCATACGCAGCTCCATGATCTCGTCGGTGTTGAGACCTGTTCCGGAACCACAGCAGAAAGTCTGCTCGCGGATGGTATTTTCAGGCATTTCCCACCATTTATCAACCACATGATCGAGAACATAACGGGGTTCTTCAATAATCCCCATAGCCCGAGCCGGGTTGCAGGAGTCATGCCATGTTGCTCTCACGTGGCTGTTACGGCTCGTGTCAAACTTGAGCTTGTTATGTTTAATAAGGTCAGCGGTAAACTCAGTGATATGTACCACTTTGGTGGAGGCCGCATTGTTGAATACGGTACCGGTAATAGGTGAAACAGGAACTTCCATATTGGCCGGAGTTTTACCGTTCATCGTATCCATATATTGATGGACAACACGCCACATATGCCCGCACTCACCACCAAGAATGTATTTCACACCAAGACGTTCAGCCTCGGCATACATTTTGCCGTTGAGCGCTTTCATCGCCTCGTTGTTGGTAAAGAGTCCGAAGTTACCACCCTCTGATGCGTATGTTGACCAGGTGTAATCAAGTCCCAGCGCATTAAAAAGGAGGAGATACCCCATACAGGTATAAATACCAGGTTCTGCAAAAACGTCTGCTGAAGGAGTAACAAAAAGGATTTCAGCACCCTTCCGATTGAAAGTAACATTCTGCTTGATACCGGTAAGACTCTCAACGTCTTCCGCAAGAAATTCAACGTTATCGCGGAACGGCAGAGGCTGCAGCCCCATATGGTTTCCTGTCCGGGTGGAGTTGGAAACTGGCTCAATAACCCAGTTGATACCAAGCCCGACAGAGTAGAGAAGTTCACGGAGGATAATGGTGATCTCGGCCGTATCAATCCCGTAAGGGCAGAAGATTGAGCATCGGCGACACTCAGTACATTGATAGGCATACATAAACCACTCTTTGAGCACACCAACGGTCATCTTGCGACCACCGGCCAGTCGACCGAGAATCTTACCTGCGAGGGTAAACTCTCCACGATAGACAGAGCGCAGCAACTCGGCACGCATTACCGGCATGTTCCTCGGGTCACCTGTACCAAGGAAAAAATGGCACTTATCAGCACAGGCACCACAGCGGACACAACAGTCCATGAAGATCTTCAAGGAGCGAAACTTATCAAGACGCTCGGCAATTCCTTTGAGAATAATATCCTTCCAGTTGTCAGGAAGGAGCCAGTCATCCTCTTCAGGTGACCAGACACGGGCGAAAGGAAAACTCAGCCCCGGCTGTGCATTGAGGTATTCAAGTTTCTCTTTTTTGGCCGGATAGGCATATCCCCCCGGTTTAAAAGTAACCGGAGTATCCATCCATTCTTTTGTCGGGATTGCCCCGGTGGAAAGAGATGGCCCCTGCCACACACTTTGGGACAGTTCTTCTAATTTAGGAAGCGACATCGTATTTATCCTTATTATAACTTGGTGGTCTGTTTTTACTCTTCCGCTTTTTTTCCTGTCTCAGCTTCAGCAGGCTCTTCCTTCGGCGGGAGTCCTTTTTCAACAGCAATACCATTTTCTATCATAGACTCACGAAACTCATCCTCATACTCCGCATAAGAGTGAGGCTTGATGTTGGGATCATTCCAAGGATTGATATGACGCACCGCACGCGTATTATTCCGCATGTTAAGGGTAGGGCTGAGAAATACACCGCCCATATGCATCAGTTTACTGAAGGGAAAACAAACCAGCAGGACACTGACGAAGGTAATATGAATATAGAAGATTGCACCGATATGTCCATGGATCACCGGATGCAGGGTAACCAGACCGATCAGCAGCTCCTTGATGTTGACAATGTCAGAACGCAACATGTAACGCATCAGGATCCCGGTCAACGCAATGCTGAAAATGAGAATAAGAGGGAAGTAGTCATTCATCAAAGAGAGATAACGGACATGACGATTGACCAGCCGGCGGAAGAAAAGCAACGCGACCGCGAGCAGCAGAGTAACATCTGTTATGTACCAGGTGGGAGCTCCAACCTGAAGCAGACCATCCCAGAACTCAACCCAGCCAACCCAGAAAGGAACGGGATCAAGAAAAAGGCGCAGATGACGAAGCAGAATTACGAGAAAAGAGTAGTGAAATACAATGGCAAACAGCCACAGCCATTTCGAAGATTCATACGTAATCTTCGGTCCCTCGCGAAGTTCAGACTTCGTGTTATAAAACAGAGGGCGAAAGGTCAGGACCTCAAGAGCCATGCGACCAACCACTTCAGCATTTGTGTCTGGAGCACCCAGCCGGCTGTGTTTGATAAAATCAAGTGATTTTGCCTGGCCGCGGGTGGTCTGGATAGAGAACGGGACCGGCGATTTTGCCCAGTACATTATCCGCCAGATAATGCCGCCTAAAAATACCGCAAATGCCAGATAGGGAATGACTACTCCGAAGAAATAGCCCATACCCGGTATCTGCGAGCCGACTCCGGCGATCAGGGCAAGAGCTATGACCACCAGGAATGAGAAGGAGTACTTCATGTTTAACCTCTCTTCATTCAATTGAACTGTTACGGAAACCGTGCGCGACGCCACACTGATCATCGGCACCGAGACCAGTTTACCTGCCTGTCTGTGCCATGGGAATCTCGCCTTCAGGTTTCAGCAACTTCGAGGGGCACATGCTGTCGGTGAGGACGATACTTCCGGATTTAATTTCATTAATACGTACGCTGTAAACACGCTCGCGGAATTGCATATAGATATCAAATGCAGCAAGGAGAGCAATATCGACAGCAAAATCGAAATCATAAAGTTCACCGTTGAGATGTTTTCTCTCAGAATCTGCTCCAAAGATTTCACGGGTGATATGCTTTACTGCATTTAGAGGGGAAACTGCCTGGGCGGGGGTAAACTGCTGGACTGCCCGGATAGAGACAATTCGTTCAATCGCTGGTTCGTACTCGCTGCGGCCTGCTCCTTTAATAAGTAACGGAAGGAGTTCACCAAGAGCAACACGGACATTGCCACCTATGGGGTTGGCAAATTGATCCTTTTCTTTTTTGAAAAAATCAGAGGATTCGTAGGTGGAAAGAGTGTAATCCACCCACCTGGCAAGGATTTTTTCCTGGTATTGACGGAAACCTTCTGCAAGATCAAACATTTGTGACATCACGGGGACCCAGTGGGTTGAAGGGGATACAAAAAAAATGAATCACTGTTCATAAACAATGAACATTGTTAGCATTTCCCCCGCTGATTTTCAAGACTTATTTTGAGTGCTGGCGCCGCAGGAAGGCCCTTGCAGCAAGGGCTTTTCAAGCTTTTCACTGACTTTGCAGATTCCGAATATCTTGCAGAACAGCCCCCCCTTCAAGAACATAAGGATCTTCTTTAATTTCTTTAAGCCACTTCTGATGCTGCTCTTCCGGGGTAGGCGCCTCCATGGTATCATCATCCATGATATCATCTTCATCCATGGCACCATGCAGTTTAAAAAGGTCTCCCACCTTATCCTCACTCACCTCAGCCTCAAGACGCTTGTTGAACATGTTGTTCAACTCCACGTCAATTATCGTATTTTCCGCTCTCGTCTTTGCCTTGGCAGCCTCTTCCGTAATAACATGAAATTTTTCACTCGCTGCAACCCGTCCGGTAGAACGACGTTTTAACTCTTTGAGAGGCAGCGTCCTGCTCCAGGGTTTGTACGGCACAGCACTGATGGAGTCCCAGGGAAGGCTGTAATCAAGATAGCGCTCCTCTGATTTGACATAAGTAAAGAGACTCGGCAACTCAATATCCGGCTCAACACCTTTCCACTGGGTGGAACAACCGTTGATACGGTAAAACTTTTGAATCGTCACCTTCAGGGCACCAAGGTCACCAAAGTCCTGCAGGGAAAGAAACGGCTTTGAGTCGTTAAGGTCAACAACGGTCTGCACCGAGCCTTTGCCATGGGTATGTTTTCCACCAATAATCACCGCCCGACCGTAGTCCTGCAGGGCCGCAGCAACAATTTCGGAGGCAGAAGCAGAAAATTTATTGACCAGCACAACCAGCGGGCCGTCATAGTAAGTGGTGTCACGGGTGTCAGACAGCGTGCGCTGTTCACCATAATTGTTGCGAACGGTTACCACCGGCCCGGAACCGATAAAAAGACCTGTGATATCAACGGCATCTACCAGCGCCCCGCCACCATCATCACGCAGATCAAGGATAATACCATCGACATACTTCTCTTTAAGTTCTTCGATAGCCTTCCGGGTATCGTCGGTAGAATTCCGTGAGGTCTTGCTCTCATCCCGGGTTGCGTCGAAATCCCGATAAAAACTGGGAAGATAGATATAGCCGACCTTCATACCATGGCCACCGTCGAGAACCGCACTTTTCACAAAAGTCTCTTCAAGCTGCACCACATCACGCACAATGGGAACAGTTACGATACTGCCATCAGATTTTTTCACGGTCAGGGTGACAGTAGAACCTTTCGGCCCGCGGATAAGACGCACTGCATCACGCAGGCGCATATCAGTCACATCTACCGGCTCTTCACCCTCCTGAGCAGCCTCAAGGATGATATCCTGCGCCTTGAGTTTCCCCGTTTTTGCCGAAGCACTCCCGGGGACGATACTGGTCACCCGGATCACACCATCCTCTTCACGCAACATGGCGCCGATGCCCTCAAGAGAACCGCGCATATCAATGTCAAACTGCTCCTTGGAGGCCGGTGCAATGTAATTGGTATGAGGTCCGAAGGCGCGGGTAACAGCGTTGAAAAAACGATCATAATGATCCTGCAGGGTCTCCTGACGGAGACGATGAAAAAAGTTCTTGTTGCGCTTTTTCACCTTCGCAAGTGCCATTTTCCAGAGTTCAATATCATTCTTTACCGCGATATCATCTTTGCCCGGCTTATCGTCTCGACGAGCAGCAGCCCGCTCCGTCCGCATATCAAGATACTGAGAGATAATCTGCATTTTCAGAATTTGTCGCCACTTCTCCGTCATCCCTCTGACATCTTTTGCAAACTCCATTTTTTTGGGTTCGCTCTCCAGATTATCGGGGATTGTCATGTTGAAAATGCCCACCTGCAACAGTGTGGGAACCTTCCACGGCGCCGGAATAACAAACTGACGACCCGTGACAAGAGCTGCAGGTTTTTCCATGCTGTTCGCCTGCAACAGGTCGGGCACACTGACACCTGTAAATTTGGCAGCAAGAGAAGAAACGGTATCACCCTTCTCCACCACATAAATTCTCTGCGCAGCCTTATCCGTCACCACACTTCCTGCATTGGGAGAAAGGCCGAGGACACTGTCGTCGGAAAGCATCGCAAGGTTTAACTTCTCCACCATGTCGATACGCTCGTTAAGAATATCGTAGCCGGTATCGGGCAGGGTAATACGCCCATCAAGAAGTTCATCATCAATATCTGCAGCAAAGGCGTTGAGCTGTTCCACGTCGCTCTGCAGCAAAAATCGCTTCTGAAAATCGAGCTGTTTCAGATAAAGATCAAACGCAGCTTCGGAGAGGCTGTCATCCATTTTTTTATCGGAATAATGAAGGACCGGGAGCTGACGACCCAGAATTGCGCCGAGAGTCATATTTTTGCTGCGGTCAAAATCCTTCTGATCCTGCGCGGAGGCTGCCAGAGCCGCCGTTGCCGAAACTGTAATGATAAACAGCAGCACAGCTGTGCAGTATTTCGTTAATACATTCATATTGTTTTCGTATGCTCCAATACTGAAAAGACAGGCTCACGCCACGCTCAGGCCAAACCCTCTCGGAATAAAAAGGAAAAGAAAATTTCAGAGAATTACCAAATCTGGAAGGAAAATACTACTGGAAAGAGGAGCACAGCAGACGGGCTGGCTCGACAAAGCAAACACCTCACGCTTTATATTCGCGCATTGCAGGGGGAGTCAGCACCTTCGGCATCGCAGCCCCGAATTCCTGCGCGAAAGAAGCAAGTTCAACAGCTGAACATTCCGATTCACCTTCACCCTCCACCACCATCACGGCAAGACGACTGTCCAGTGCGCGCTTAATCTGCTGACGAATCTCCGTCAAATCGACATCCCAGCGAACACAGAAATCGAGAAAACGCTGCCAGTTGCAGAAAGAGCGCTGCAGCCCTCGACAGTGCCGCTTTGAACGGTTTTCCGGCAAAATATCACGAAGGATGATCTCCTCGTAACGGGCGGTCGCAGCCGCAACAAGTCTTCCCTTCTGTTCATCATTCAAGCGTAACTGCGGACCATCTTCATCCCTTTCCAGCCAGTAGAGAGAAGCATGCAGGCCGACCTCAGGCATCTCCCCTGAATCCCGGACCAGGAACAATTCATCCTCTACGTATGCTTCAACATCACTCATTTGTCTCGTTGTCCTGCTTTTCTGTCCTGCCCTCCGGCAGTCCAAAGATCTCGCAAACGGTATTCACCCGTTCTTTAATCTTTTTATGGCCCGTGCATCTCGAGCTCTTCAGATACTCCATCGGATGGTGCAGAATCTTGGCGGCAATCGCATGCAGCATCGCCTCAAGTGCATCTTCCTGTTCCCCGGTCAGCTCACCAAGGCGGTGGCGGGATTTTGCCAGTTCTCCCTCCGCCATCTCACGAATCCGCTTCCGCAATTCCACAATGGTCGGCTTGACTTCCAGCGTTTCAATATAGTGTTCAAATTTCAGCGTCTCTTCATCAACAATGCGCCTCGCCTTGATGGCCTCACGGCCACGCCCCTCACGATTTATTTCCACCACACTGCTGAGATCATCAATGTCATAGAGATAGACGTTGTCAAGATCATTCAGCCGCGGATCAAGATCCCTCGGGACAGCAATATCGATAAGGAAAAGCGGTCGGTTACGGCGCTTACGCATTACCGCCTGCACATCGCTTTTGTGAATTATCAACTCCTCGGCACCTGTTGAACTGATGATAATATCAGTCTCCTCAAGGTGTTCGGGCAACTCTTCCATACTGATTGCCTGACCATCGAAGCGCTCAGCCAGCCGCATGGCCCGGGCAAGTGTCCGATTTGCCACACTCACAGCCCTCACCCCGTTGCCGAGGAGATGTTCTGCCGCCAGCTCCGCCATCTCTCCGGCACCGATCAACAGCACCTTCTTCTGTCGCAAATCTCCAAAGATTTTTTTCGCGAGCTGTACCGCCGCATAACTAATGGAGACCGCCGAACTGCCGATCCCTGTCTCAGTGCGAACCCGCTTGGCTACCGTAAAACTCTTGTGCAGCATCTTATTGAGCAGCGCCCCCGTGGAGTGCTGCTCTGCGGCATGCCGATAGGCCTCCTTGAGCTGACCGAGAATCTGTGCCTCACCAACCACCATCGAATCCAGGCTGCCGGCAACGGTAAAGAGGTGATGCACAGCCTCCCGTCCTTCAAGGATGTAGAGGTACTCATCTGCCTTCTCAAGGGGCACTTCATTCCCGAAAAGGAAACGAATCAGGTGATCCCTTACGTCAGCACCGGCATCGGCCACCACAAGGAGTTCGACCCGGTTACAGGTGGAAAGAAGGTAATGTTCCTGTATATGTTCAATCTTATTCAGCGCGGCAAGGTACTGATCGTAGCCACCTGAGAGAGCAATTTTTTCGCGGATTTCCACAGGGGTAGTTTTGTGATTCACCCCGAGTAATAGAATTTGTTCAGATTGCATGTCCGTGTACACCTCCGGAAAGATACGTAACTCCCCAGAGGGTGAGCAGGATAACCACAAAAGTTATAACCACCAGCAGGGCCGCCCGGCGACCACGCCAGCCGACGGAGTAGCGCTGGTGTACCTGGAATAACAGGGCAAACCAGATAACCATCGACCACACCTCTTTCGAGCCACCGTGCCAGTAGTCACCGTAGACCTGCTTCAACCACAAAACTCCGGTTAGAATACCGACAGTAAACAGACCAAAGCCGATGGTTATACAGTGACTGTTGAGCTGATCCAGAGCGTCAAGAGAGGGGAGTCGTTCAAAGAGGAAACCAAACTGTTTGCGCTTCAACGCCCTTTCGAGAATGAGATACATCACCCCGCCGCAGAAGGCAAGGGAGAGAAAGCCGTAGGAAAATATCGAAATCCCGGCATGAACCGGCAGCCAGACACTCTGCAGTTTCGGCGGCAGGACAATAACCTGCTGACTGGCAAACAAAGAGACGACCAGCAGTGAAAAGATCAGCAGCGACACGATGGTCCCAAAATTTTTCAGGGAGTACCGCCAGTGGAAAGTTAGAAAAGCCCAGGTTGTTGACCAGGCAAAGAAGACCATGGTTTCAAAGGGAGAGGTTATCGGAGTATGACCGACAAGGACATACCGTGTCAGCAGAAAAAGAGTTTGCAGAATCCCGCTGGCAAGAAGCAGCACCCGGGCAATCTGCCGGACATCTTTACGCTGCCGGAAGAAATAAACAAGATAGCCCGCACAGGAAAGACCTGAAACCAGCAGGATGACGGCATAGAGGATATTACTGAGTTCTGTCATATGTATTCAATTCCGCAGGAAGAATCAGCGAAGAGAAAGTGGTTTAATAAGGCCGCTCTCCTCACCTTCCTCAATAAAACGAGCAGTGATTTTTAAGCCGTCGACACCGGGTGGAAGAGCATTGCAAAGCATCTGTTGAATTCGAAACCACTCCCCCTGAAGAATCTGCTCCACGATACCACCATTCATTAATTCATTAAATATTCGCCCGTGTTCTTCGGCTGTCCCCCCCGCAGCCAGGACCGCTTCGCGAACGGAACCAAGCAGGCGATTGACGAGGTCATATTCAGGGCAGATCGTCTTCTCAAGCCGCTGCCGCAGGGAAGCTGCAAGAGCGGGACTCTCGCCGCCGGTAGATGCCGTAACCAGCACATCCCCCCGTCGGAAATGTCCCGGAACATGGAAACCACTGTTATCCGGGTCATCGACGAGATTCAAGAGCACATTGCGCTGAGCAGCTTCCTTGCGGATCTCTCTCTGCACAGCCGGACTGGAAGTAGCGGCAAAGGCAAGGAAAACATCCTGCAGGTCACCAAGCGCATACTCCCGTTCAAACCACTCCACCGGAGTTGCCTCCTCCTGCCCCTCCAGCCACGGACGTATTTCATCAACAATTTCAGGACTTATAAGCCTGACAGCTGCCCCGCCGCGACACAGCCCGGCCACTTTACGGGCAGCCACTCTGCCGCCCCCTACAACAATGCAGACCTTGCCTTTAAGGTTTAGGTTGACGGGATAAAGTGCCATGAGCTATCACCCTTGAAAAACAAGACGTCCTGAACTGGACACGGAAAAAAACCCGGCTATTCCCGCCGGGGCCTTGAGAAATATCCTTCTGATCAACGCCACAACCTCCCTGCCACACGGCTTTATAATACACCTTCTCATAAGGGTACCTTGAATAATCTTGTATTTCGTTCATATTCGAGGCACAGGAGGAACTTTACCACAGCCATATGTTTGATATCCCGAGGATAAATTTCTGACTGTACCGAAGAAAATGGGCGAAAGACTGATTATTAAAGGTACCCATAAAGGGAACAGCCCGCATCAATACGGATAACTGCTTGATCATTATAGGTATTTCAGCAGATAAATCCACCCCCGATTTCCAAAGAACAAAAAACTCAAGAAAGAGAAGCCCGTGGCCCACCCCTGTTGCCCCTGCTGAAATGTGATATTCCCCACCTCGTTAGAGAACCCTTTTTAAAAGCTCAGGGGCAGGGAAAAAGACAGCGACAAAACGGAAAGGGAACTGACAGAAGGGGACACGGAAGCTATTCCAACACGCTTTTTATGTCCTTTTCAAGGATGTCCCTGCCAACATAGCCCATATACCGTTTAACCACATCCCCGTCGCGATTAACAAGAAAAGCGGAAGGGATACTCATCACCCCCCCGAAGTCATTACTGGTCTGCATGGTGGCCATGAGCACAGGATAGTTGATGGATCTCTCTTCCATGAAGCTCGCGACTCCTTTACTTCCATGATCCATGGAAAGTGCAACCACGGAAAACTGTTTTACAGCATACTCAGTCTGAATTTCTTTCAGCTCCTTTACCTCAAGCCTGCAGGGTGGACAATATGTTGCGAAAAACGTTACCAGCAAGGCCATGCCATTAAAAGAAGAGGACTCAACAATTTCACCATCCGCCGCACTGGCAAGTGAAAACGCAGGCATACGGGTGTCTGCCTGCGCGACATCAGCCAAAAAAAATAATACCAGTGCCAGCATAATGGCACGGAGCTTCAGATTGTAAGGGTGTTTCATCTGCGTTCCTTGAAAAGATTTTTGTGTTAAAAGAGTGTGTGGTATATTATTGTCTGTAACAAGTGGGCAGTTCACACAAGTTCCCGCTACTCCCCGGGACAGATATCGACCGGACATGTTATGATATTTCTCAGGAGAGAAATGTCAATAATCAATCCCGGAAATCAATGTCGTGCTGACCATAAGGCCCTTTCCTGATCATCCATTCTGAAAAACTGCAGACCCTGCCACTTATATGACTGTATATTCAACCCTGCTTCGCAGGCCCTTCCTCCACCGGACAGTTCCTTTCTGCGCCGCGTTGCTCGTTTTTACTCTGTTCGTCAGTGCTCTTTTCCCTGCAGGTGCAGCAGCCAGACTGGTCGACAAGGTCGTCGCCGTTGTGGACAGCGATGTCATCACCCTCAGCGAGCTCGACGCTGAAGTAGCTCAACGGCACCAGAGCCTTCTCACCAGCAGCGCCCCGGCCGATCGGGCACAACTCAAAGACGTTCGCCGGGAAACGCTGGAATCCATTATTGATCGCAGCCTCCTCTCCCGCAAGGCGAAGGAAGCCAACATCACCGTTTCTGATCTGGAAATTGACCAGGCTTTTGAGAGCCAGAGGGAGCGTTCAGGAATGAGCCAGGCCCAGTTCCTTTCTCAGATGGAGCAGGCGGGAGTAAGCGAAGCAGTAGTACGGGACAACATCCGGGCGGGAATTCTGCAAAGTAAACTTCTCAATATTGAGGTTCGCTCCAAAATAGTCATAACTGATAAAATGGTAAAAAAAGAGTACCAGAAAAATTACGTTGAGACGATTGACGGAAAGACTTACAATCTGCTGCAAATGGGCTTCGGCTGGGGGCTGGGTAATACCAGCGACAACCAGCGTGCAAAGGAAAAGGCTCTTGAGAGGGCAAAAGAGATTCGCGCCTCAGTGCTTGCGGGCAAAGATTTCAAGAAACTGGCAAAAGAGTATTCAGATCTGCCCTCCGCCTCTGACGGCGGAGATATTGGTTCCTTTTCGCTTGATGAGATGGCCCCCAGCATGGCTGGAGCAATTAAGGGTCTGGAAGCTTCCCAGGTAAGTGATATTATTGAGACAAGCGATGGGTATCAGTTTTTTCAAGTAACGTCCACCGACAAAAATGCCGTCGTCGTCACTGCCGAATATGATGACGTAAAAAATGAAATTCGCGAAAAGCTGTTTCAAAAACAACTTCAGGCAAAATATGAAGACTGGATCAAAAAACTGAAGGCTGACGCCTATATACAAAAGATGTAAAATGTTTCTTAGCCCATTCGAATCACCCAAAACAGAACTTACCGAAGGAAAGAAGGCCAAATTGCGCCATCGTCATTTTTTTGCTGCACGTCAGCAGCAGCAACAGAGCAACGACCAGCAGGGACATCGACCTGCAGTCGACCCGCCGGGGCAAACGCGACAAGCCAATTCGACGTCAGGTGTCTCCAGCGAAGAACAGCATTGCCCTCAACAGCGTTTGCGGCCCGCCGGGATATCGACTGGCGGCAGAATTGGCGACAAACTGCGCGGCGCCCGAATTGCTCAGGGAATTCGTCTCGTCGATATTGCCCAGAAAACCAGAATATCACGCACCAACCTGATCGCCATGGAAGAGAGCCACTACGCAGAGCTTCCGGCCACGCCCTTCTGCCGTGGATTCTACCGGATGTACGCCCGGATGGTGCATCTTGACCCGGACAATGTTACGTACCAGTTTGAGTCCGAACGAGCTCGATCCCCTGAACGAAATAATTCCTTCACCATCGATTTTGGCAGCAGGAATGAAGACGTCGGGGCCATGGCCGAACGTCCTTCACGGCTCATTTTCACCTCTATTGGCATGATCATCTTCATTCTTCTCGCCTTCTTTGGCTTTCTCTGCTGGTTTTTCTCGTGGAACCCCGCCTCCTTCCTGAGCCAGAAACTGCGCAGTTTTGACGAAAACGGCACTATGCAGAATCGTGATCTTCGTCCAACCACCTCCATACAGGAAAATGAGATGCGTCAGCCTCTGCACAGGGCGATTCACCGGGCAATTGATGAAGCAAAAGAGCTCCGTGACAGGCAAAAAGATGTTGCCTGAGTGCAGCAGAATCACCTTTTAACTCCCCTCATGGAAGATGACGCCATCGTCCTGAACTCTCTTGAAACAGGGGAGTCCGACCTGATTATTACACTCTTTTGCTACAACGCCGGACGCATATCGGCTATTGCCAGAGGTGCACGGAACAGTAAAAAACGTTTCGTCAACAAGCTTGAAATATTCACCCGCCTGCACGTCGATTTCAAACAGAAATTTTCCTCCTCCCTTGCCTTTCTTAACGAAGCAGAACTCAACAATATTTATCCCTTTCTACGGACGAATTACCCCGCCTACCTCGCCGGGAATGTAATACGGGAACTCCTTCTGCACAGCATTCGGGATGCGGAAAGCGACAGCAACCTTTTCCGTCTTACCCTCTGGGCACTCTATCAACTTGACATGCGTATGGCCCCCCGCACCGTCGTCGCCCTCTTCTTTCTGCGCAGCTTTGATCTGCTCGGCTACCGACCGGAACTAAGCTGTTGCACCCGTTGTGGAGCTCCAGCCTCAAGCCGTCCTGTGCGTTTTGATCTGCACAGCGGTGGACTGATCTGTGAGGTCTGCAATGGGGGCCCTCTGCACCCCCCCCTTTCGGGCGGCAGTCTCAATATGCTCAACATGGCTCAGTCCATGGCCCTTGAACATCTGGACCGTCTCAAACCCAACTCCCTGGTTATTAACGAAAGCCTTCGTCTGCTCTACGGCTTTGCCCGACACATTCTGCAGCGGGACATCAATTCCTGGAACGTTTTTTCTGCTGTGATGTCCAAATCTCGCTGAAGAAGAGAAAACCAATTTCCCTTTCCCTCGCGTACAAAATATTGTACTGTTTTCTGTATGAAGTAGTGTCCTCTGAAAAAAAAGACACCCCCCCTGAAAAAAAGGAGAAAACATGAACAAACGATTTGTCACCACTGCAGTTTGCCTTGCCTTCCTTGCCCTTCCCATAACCTCCCATGCTGGTGATACACGCATTGGCGGAGGCGCCACCTACTGGACCTCCATAGATGATCTCAACGAGGATGGAGAAAGCTTTGATAACGATGGCTACAGCCTTCTCGCCTCATATCAATACTGGGAAAGCCTCTTCGGCCTTGAACTCGACTGTGAATTTCTCCCTGATCGCTTTGGTGAAAACGCCATCGCCCCGCAGGCATGGCTGCTCTTTGGTGAGATGATCTACGCCGGAGCGGGAATCGGGACCACCAACACGGACGGTGACTGGGCAGATGAACCCTTCTATGCCCTGCGTGCCGGTCTCAATTTAAAGATTCTCCCCCACATGTATGCCGATATCAGCGCCAACTACAGATTTAATGATGTCGCCGATTTCGAGGATCAAGATCTCGATATTGACACAGATACAATCTTTCTTGGTGTTGCTTTGCGCATCTCTCTTTGAAAGAATTTTGGCGTATTTCTGACGTAAAGCCCATCAAAAGACAGTGATACTGTGAAGAAAGGGATGGGCAGAAAAACAGAAAGAAGAGAAGCAGAAAATTCAACGGCAAAAGGAAGATTACTCACTCAAGGAGACCTTGAAACAGCTTGGATTTCGTTCATATTCGAGACACAGAAGGGAATTTACCACAGACATAAGGGTTCTTTGAATAATCTTGTATTTCATTCGTATTCAAGGCGTAGGAAGAACTTTACCGCAGGTATATATTTGATATCTCGACGTCTCGTTCTTCGCTTTGTCGGAGGATAAATTTCTGACTGCACCAAAGAAGATGGTCGAAAGACTGGTTATTCAAGGTTTCCATAACTTTGAGATAATTTTTTGACTGTAACGAAGAAGATGAGCGGTTATTCGATGTTCCCTCAAACCCTGCACAGGAGGTTTCCATGACGTATGCCAGTCTCACCATCGAACACGATGCATCACCTGTTGGAGTCATCACCCTCAATCAGCCCGATACCCTCAACACATTCACCAGCTCCATGGCCGAAGAGTTACACACGGCACTGATGGAGATGGAAGGTGATCCTGCAGTACGGGTGGTTATCATTCGTTCCGAAGGACGGGCGTTCTGTGCAGGAATTGATGTCAACGAACTGGAGGGACAGAGCCCGCTCGAATACCGCGCATGGATCGGACATATGGAGCAGCCGTTTACTGACATCGCCCACATGAAAACTCCGGTTATCGCTGCAGTACAGGGGGTAGCCGCCGCCAACGGCATGGGCCTCGCCGTCGCCGCCGACCTCACTATTGCCGCCGACAACACCCGTATGGGACTTACCGCCATCAACGTCGGTCTCAACTGCGTCGGCCCGGTTCTCCCCGTCGCAAGAGTTGTGGGACGCAAAAAAGCAATGGAACTGTTGCTGTTCGGGGAGTTGATTCCAGCGGAGGAACTGCTTCGACTCGGTCTGGTCAACCGTGTTGTTCCCCAGGCCGATCTCGACAAAGAGGCCCGTGCCTGGGCCGAAAAACTGGCGCAGAAGAGCCCGCTTGCCGTACAGATTGCCAAGAGTAGTTTTTATGCCAGTGAAGATATGAACTATGCCCAGCAATTCGATTTTATGAACGACGCGTTTGCCCGTCTCTGCACTGCCGATGACGCAAAAGAAGGCGTAAAGGCCTTTTTTGAAAAACGTGCGCCGAAGTGGAAATTCCGCTGATGGTATTCTGAAAAGATGGCAGAGAAGAAGACACAGGCTGCAGGAGAAGACTTCAGAAAGCATAAAATTCTTCGGCTGTTCGCCCGCACAGTCTTCTTCTCCGCTCTTCTCCTTCTCTGTGGTCTTCTGTTTTTTTTTGCTCTCCCGTTCATCTGCAATCACTGGCTATTACCCCGGGCAACACAATCTTTGCCCTTTACCACCCACAACCTTGAAATAGAACAGTTCACGCCCTCGGACATTTCTCTGCAGGGAAATTTTACCGCAGAAGAAACATCCCTGAGTTTTAGAGGTCTGAGACTCAGCAGTACACTGAAGTCCCTGCGGCAGAAAAAAATAACCTCTGCTGAGATAGAATGGCTGAAAATAACGCTTCCCTTTGCTGAGAACCACAGAGTGCTGCCACCCGAACTGACTGATTCAGTCAGCAGTACTACAAAAGAGAGCCCCTTCAGCCCAATCATCCTTCCCTTCGGGGTAGATCTTTTCATCATCCGCAATGGAGACCTGGTTCTGCGCAACCTTGATAAGCCTGAAGAAAGCATACATATTCTCTTCAGTGGCAGCTTCACACCAGAGCTGACCGAGACAGCGCATGGCAAACGCCTCAACGGCTTTCATTCCACATTGTCCTGTTCCGGTGCACTGCCTCTGAGCATTGAACTTACAGCTGAACTGGATGGCAGCAGACGTCACCTTGCAGCAAAAGCCACCCTCTTTGACCTGCAACGGATACTTCAATTTCCCCTGCTTCCAAAAATTCCGCCCCTGCACCTTGAAGGCACAGGAGAAATCAACGGCGAAGTCCTGCTCTCCGGTTCCGCCGTGAACTCCTGGCAGGCTCATCTCCTTTTTCCGTCGACCTCACTCGCAATCGGGAATTCTCTGCAGCTTAACAGTCCCCCTGTAAAACCATTGCAGCTTGCTCTCTCCGGCGACAACACTCACGCTGATTTTGTTCTTGAAAACCTGGCACTCTCCAACCCGCTCACAGCATCCGCACACGCTAAAGGCTCTCTGGATTTTCACAAACAAAATCTGACCGCAGAAATAGTACTGCGACACGAATTCAGCCCGGAACCGACTCTTCTTACCCTTTCGGGGACATACGGTGAAGACGGAGAAACCCTTACATCAAAACTCACTGCGGAAAAACTGAAGTTCGGCTCAATGGAAATTCCCGAACTTGTCATCGACCTGACAGCAATAAAAAAGAAAACCGGTACAACGGCCCGCCTCGATGCCACCATGCCCCACCTGCTTTTCCCCGCAGCCAGCACTGAACTGCGTGACGTCCACCTGCGACTGCCCATCCAGGACCCGCCACCGAGAATACACAGTCGCTCCAGAGGCGATCTTTCCATCGGCAACATCCGCTGGAAGGACACAACCGTCGGACAACTGCGTTCCACCCTCACACAGACCCATAACGGCCTCGATACACGGCTCAACCTTTCCAGTCCTCTCCTGAAAGACTTTAATCTGAACTGCACAGGAGACCTTGCCCGGAGGAATCTTAAGAGCGTCTGGAAATGTCACCTCCCTGGGAGCGAATTCGACATAAGCACTCTGCCCGCCACTCTCGGTTTAACTGTCAATCCGAAACTGAAGGCAACCGGTCAACTTGACGGAGATGCAGATTTTTATCTCTCCCCTGAAGCCATCGGCGGCTGGCTCACACTTTCTCTTTCCAAAGGAGATCTGCAACAGGAGGGCATCCATCTGCAGGGCATTCAAACCTCAATCACCCTGCCTGACATCCTCCGCCCGCAGTCGGCCCCGAGTCAACGGCTGACAGTAGAAAAGATCGATGTTGGAGGCATCAAACTCACCAACGCAAGGCTGTTCTGGCAAATTGAAGATACAACCAGCCTCCTGATCGAAAGAGTACAGGCTGGCTGGTGCAGCGGAACAATTGAGAGCACAGCCATGCGTATCACACCAGAGATGGACATTAGCACAATCATCTACTGTAACCGTCTCCGCCTCGGAGAACTGCTCAAACAGCTCGGGGTAGCAGGTGCCTCCGGTCAAGTATCTCTGAACGGTCGACTTCCCTTCTCCTTTCTTAAAAAGCACATCCACGTCGACAACGGGTTTCTCTACTCCTCCCCCGGAGAGCAGGTCGTGCTTCACTTCAACGACACTCGGCAGCTCACTGCAGGACTTGCCGGGGCAGCGACATCACCGAACCTCTCATACGCCATCGACTCCCTCCGAAATTTTGTCTGTAACTGGACAAAACTCACCTTCAACAGTGAAGGAGACGATCTTCTCATGCAGATGCAGCTTGACGGCAAGCCTGAAGAGCCGTTACCTTATGGTTACAAGAATGGACAAATCGTGCCGAATAAAACCGGCTCAAGACTGCAGCATCCGATACATTTTGATGTCAATTTTCACCTGCCCCTGCAGCAGTTCTTCGAGGTCGGTACGGGATACGAGTCCATGATGAAAAACCTCAAGGAGAGTATATGAAGCGCCATGCGGGATTTCTGCTCACTGTCAGCATTGTTTTCCTCGCAGCGGGCTGTATGAAACACGAAATTGATGTAAAACCGGTAGAAATCAAGCCGATTTATATCACCATTGATATCAATGTCAAAGTTGACCGCGCACTTGACAATTTTTTCGGTAACCTTGATGAACAGGCTGCTGACGTTACCAGCAAAACGGGCACTGCTCCCGCGAAATCAAATTAAGGAGGAGCACCATGAAAATTTTTTCTGCAGAAAAGAAACAATTTTACACCCTCATTCTCTTTCTCACGCTTGCCCTGCTTTTTGCCTCTACGGCGGCGCAGGCCGGAGATATCAAGCAACAGATGGCCGCACGCCTGCCTGCCATCACCAACCTGAAAAACAGCGGCATTGTTGGGGAAAATAATCAAGGTCTGCTAAAATTCCGTGGTCCGAAAACTGAAGAAAAATTGGTTGCAGCAGAGAACAACGACCGTATCAGTGTCTATGCCGCCATCGCAAAATCGCAGAAGGTTTCTGCTGCACTGGTCGGCCAGCGGCGGGCTGCGCAGATTGCAGAGAAGGGCTCCTCGGGCCAGAAGTTTCAACGACCGGACGGCAGCTGGTATACAAAATAAGCAGATGGAAACATCGAATAACCAGTCTTTCGCCCATCATCTTCATTGCAGTCAAAAATTTACCCTCCGACAAAGCGAGGAACGAGACGTCGAGGTAAGCGCCAGACTCCGATATCAGTCACACCTGTGATGAACGGTAAGCCGGTATAAGTACCTGAGGTGAATCTTCTTCTGCCTCTCGCATATGAACGGAATATAAGGTTATTCAAGGTAGCAAAATGCTAAAACGCGAAAAAGACACCCTCTTCAACATTGAAAATGTTGGAGAGGATTTTATTTTCAACGACGAAGTTGCCCGTGTTTTTGATGACATGATCGATCGATCGGTTCCTTTTTATGCGGAAGTCATTGAGAGCGCAGCGCAGTTACTTGACCGTTTTCTCGGCGAAGGGGAGCTGGTGTGCGATCTCGGCTGTTCCACCGGTTCCACCCTGTTGCAGTTTTCTCGCATTCTTAATCATAAGCAATTGCGTTTTCTCGGCTGCGACAACTCCCCGGCAATGCTTGAAGAGGCTCGTCAAAAAGCGGAAAAGTTCGGCAAGGGCAAACAAATAGAGTTCCGTTGCAGCAACATTGCAGAATTTTCCGAAAAAAACGTGGCAGCAGTTGTGCTCAACTACACGCTTCAATTTCTAAGACCGCTGCAGCGCATGGAATTTCTCCAGCGTATATTCAATGCGTTACGGCCGGGCGGGATTTTAATCCTCTCGGAAAAAACCATCCTTGATGACCAGCGACTCAATCGCGACTTCATCCACATCTACCATCAGTTTAAAAAGGCCCGCGGTTACTCCGAACTGGAGATAGCCCGCAAGCGGGAAGCGCTGGAAAACGTTCTTATTCCTTTCAGCAGGGAAGAAAATCAGGAGATGCTGTACCGTTGCGGATTTTTCTCTGTCACCACTTTTTTTCAGTGGTTTAATTTCTGCTCAATCCTTGCAGTGAAACCAAAATAAAGATACTCCGCGTTTTTCTCTCAGCCCTTTTCTCATTATCCTCAAGGAGAAGACAATGAAACATTTTACCTGCACCATCCTCACCCTTGCCGCTGCAATAACCCTCACGAACTGTATCGGCTGCTCTCCGAATAAACAGAATCTCACCAGCAACGAAGAAAGCAATCAGGTTGACCGGGTGGCAGGCAGTATTGGCACCGTCACCATGTTGCAGAGCGGCGCTCTCTCTTTTGACCTCAGCACGAGGACAGACGGGGCTGCAGCAGGGGACAAACAGTTCGTCATTCTACCGGGAAATGAACAGTACAGGATGTATCTCAATCATGTTTCTCCCATTACGCCAGGGAAAAGTAAGAACGTCATGCCGTGGCCCGGGCAGTCTCAAAACTGAGAATCTCCTCTTCCTTAGAAAACAACAGGGGCCGCCTTCATAATGAAGGCGGCCCCTGTTGTTTTCTCTCGGCAGTCAAGACTGCAGCAAAGTCTCTATATCCTTAACTGCATCGTAGTGTTTGTTCCTTGTTCCACCTTAAGCCCCTCCTCTTCACTGAAAAAAGCCCGGAGCTGTTCCACCATCTCCTCCTTTCTTCCAGCAAGCAGAGCTGTCAAACCAATCTCCGTATCAATGCTCTGCGGAACCACACCAAGAAGTCGAAGACGGGCGGGATATTCCCCCGTCATGATAAGCGCGGAAAGAACATCCGAAAGCCCGAGCTGATGCGGAGAGAGTTTACGGGAAAAGAACTTGGGGACCTGTTCATCCTCAAGCCACTTCACCGTTCCCGCAGGATCCTTTGATTTGAGACAGTCAACGATCACAACCAGCGGTCGATCCGCCAGATCGTCCAGCAACTCCATGCCTGCAGTGCCGCCATCTATAATATCAAGCTCCGGAGTGTCGTATCGCCGATCAAACTCCTCGACGACACGCACCCCGATCCCCTCATCATTCAGCAGGAGATTCCCAACACCAAGAAGAAGTGCCTTTTTGCCAGCTGCAGCCATCAAAGGACCTTGACCACAGTAACATCCTCACCGTCCTCGTCTACCATATGGATGGCACAGGACATGCACGGGTCGAAGCTGTGAATCGTACGGATAACCTCAAGCGGCAATTCAGCATCTGCCACGGGTGTGCCCACGAGGGAAGCTTCGTACGGACCAGGCTCGTCATTCTGATTGCGGGGACCGGCATTCCATGTTGAAGGGACAACAGCCTGATAGTTGGCAATCTTACCATTATCAATCACAATCCAGTGTGAGAGCATTCCGCGGGGTGCCTCAAGGAACCCGACACCATGAACCTCGTGATCCGGCATTTCCGGTTTGATCCAGGTAGTGATATCTCCTTTACCGATATTATCAATCAGTGTCTGCCACTGCTCGGACATGGCGTCCTTCATCATCGCACAGCGGATACCACGTGCCGCAATACGCCCAATGGTCGAGTGCAACTGTGAGAGTTCGATAACTTTGCCGGTAAGCATCTTGTATACACCGAGAATATCGCCCAGATGTTTTTTACAGCGAACGTCCCCTTTGGCCAGCATGGCCAGAACCTGGGCCAGAGGTCCAACTTGAACAGTCTTCCCGTAAAAGGTCACGGACTTCGACCAGCTGTATTTTGCTTCGGGGTCCCACTCAGTGTAACTGGGGTTGGTTTTCCCTTCCCAGGGAGCAAGCGGTTCCTCATCAGAGTACCAGGCGTGTTTGGAGCATTCTGCAATACCCTTGCGCAGCCATTCGTCTTTGGGAGTGGTAATTTCACGGAAAGTGGAAAGGTCTCCATTCTCTATATACCCGCCCGGCATGATGAAACTGTTGTTCTTTGTATCGGTGGGAAGCTCAGGGATACTGAGATAATTAACAATGCCTGCACCAATTTCGAGCCACTCCGGATAGAAAGCAGCAATGATTGCAACATCAGGCTTGTAAACCTGCTCTACGAAATCGTCGAGCTTGTCGATAAAAGTCTTCAGCAACAGCAGGCGTTCCATGTTGAGAACCCCGACGCCGTCAAGATTGATGGGGTTGGCAACACCGCCCACCGCAAGATTTTGAATATGAGGAGATTTCCCGCCGAGGACAGCTACAGCCTTGTTGGCATTACGCTGACACTCAAGGGCCTGCAGATAATGGGCAACACAGATGAGATTAACCTCAGGAGACAATTTCATATCTTTATGCCCCCAGTAGCCATTAGCAAATATGCCAAGTTGACCTCGGTCAACCAGCGAATTCACCTTCTTCTGTACTGCCGTAAACTCCTGCACACTGTTCCCTGGCCAGGAGGAAACGCCCGCCATAAGATCGGCAGCTTTCTGCGGATCGGCCTTGAGGGCAGAGGTAATATCGACCCAGTCGAGAGCTGACAGTTGATAAAAATGGACGATATTATCGTGAATACAGTGGCCAGCAGTAATAATATTACGGATATACTGGGCATTGAGCGGAACCTCTGCACCTATGGCGTCTTCAACTGCACGAACAGAAGCGATGGCATGAACTGTTGTACAGACACCACAGATACGCTGAGTAATAACCCATGCATCCTCAGGATTGCGGCCAACAAGAATTTTTTCAATACCCCGCCACATCGTTCCCGACGACCACGCCTTTTTGATAACACCATCTTCAATCTCGCAGTCCACCCGGAGATGGCCTTCAATTCGAGTAATAGGATCAACCGTAATACGCTGCTTCATTGTGCAACCTCATTATGAGCTTCATCCGTAACCACCTTTTGACCGTCCTCTTTTTTAGGAGCAAGAAAGGAAATTACCGGAAAATATTTAACAATTAAAATAAAACCACAGACTTCCATAGCTACAAGACCAATGGAGATAAGGATTTCCTCTCCTGTAGGGAAGTAGCTGTAGCCGTCCCCCGGATCAAAGGTAAAAAGCGAAAGATTCATCCGCCAGAGAGCAGCACCGAGCATCATGCTTATGGCACAGCCGAAAAGCCAGCGGGCATCTTTTATATACTTATCTTTACTGAGGATATAGAGTGGCATTGCAAGAAGTGCACTTTCCAGCCAGAAAAGCCATGCACCGCGATCTCCGACAAACAGCAGTTTCATTTTGTCTCCCAGCGCAAGTTCACCAAAGCGAAGGATAAAAAATGCAATAATCAACCATCTGATGATTCTGTACAATTTGGCAAAAAGCGGCGTTTCGTCTGCAACATCCTTCCCACGAAGTCCCGCACGAGTAATGGATCCCTCAAAGATAACAATCGCAAACCCCATGATGAGAGCCGTCAGCAGCGAAAGCGGACCAAGGATTGCACCACTCCGCCAGAGCGGATGAAGTTTAAGCCCTGCAATATTAAACAGCGATCCCATGGAGGACTGGTGCATGGTTGGCAGCAACACTCCAAGAGAGATCGCAGCAAACATCACTTTGTTCATTTTGCGCAGAGAGATTTTCCAGCCAAGGCGTTCACAAATAACCGGCGCGAATTCAAACATGACGACGAAGACATACACTGTCATGCAGAATGCTGTCTCAAACAGTACAGAGTTGACGTTGAAGAACCCGGGAATATAAAAATAGGGGACATTCCAGTAGCGACCAACGTCAATCAGAATGGAGAATCCACCAAGGGAATAACCAAAAAGGGACGCCAGCAGAGCCGAACGCACCATTGGATGATATTGCCCCTGGTTGAAGACATACACCGTCCAGGCGAGAGCCCAGCCGCCACAGGCAAAGCCGGTCCCGACAAGAAGGTCAAAAGCAATCCACAGCCCCCAGGGAAAACCTCCATTAAGATCACTGACTGCTCCAATCCCTGAGACGAAGCGATGGGTTATGGCATAAAGTCCGATGAGGATCAGAATGCCAAAAAAGATTATCGGCCAGGTAAATATTTTTCCACCAAGAGGTTTGCTGATATGCTCACTCATTGCCAGCCTCCTTTTCGTCATGTTTATTTCCCGCCTTGCCGCTGCCGATACTTGACCAGGTACGCTTGGTCAACCAGCCATAGAGAAGCGCCGGGAGCAGTGCGATAGGCAGAAACATTCCTCTATAAAGACCATGCTGCACGGTCTCAGTTGCAGCGCCAAAACTTTCCTCCTGAAGAGCGGGAAGGCCAAGGTCTTCGTAGGGCACTGAGGAGAGAACGAGGCACTGGCATCCACCGCCCTCACGTTCGCCATAAATTTCCTGGTTATAGTGAGGAATGGAAGTCTGGTTAAACTCTCCACTGCCTATTGCTTTGAGCGGGTAGTTATGCTCCGATCC
>JALNVI010000027.1 GCA_023231425.1 Desulforhopalus sp.
AACCACGGAGTTGACGAACAGAGGACTATATTTTCTTGCCACCCATGGGCTCTGGCTTCAAGAACATCACCAGAAGGGGCGCTTGATATTGAGATTTTCTAAGCTGCCTGTGCGGCAGTGGACATAATGGGAAGTTTCGCGGCAACAGCCTCTTTTTTCTAAGCTGCCTGTGCGGCAGTGGACTCTCCTCTTGAGATAATGAAGACCATTTTTTATTTCTAAGCTGCCTGTGCGGCAGTGGACAGGCACCAGCGCCAATTCACATGAAGTATGCTTTTCTAAGCTGCCTGTGCGGCAGTGGACGGCGGGTGACAGACGGCCCGCACGTCGGACCATTTTCTAAGCTGCCTGTGCGGCAGTGGACGTATTCGAGGAGCGCGACGGGCTTTTGTGTTGTTTCTAAGCTGCCTGTGCGGCAGTGGACGCCGGTCGCTCCTCGGAGATAAACAGACTACCTTTTCTAAGCTGCCTGTGCGGCAGTGGACGTTGATTCGCAAAGCTTAATCATGCCCTTAGCTTTCTAAGCTGCCTGTGCGGCAGTGGACGGTAATCAACTTCAAAGTGGATCATAATGTTTTTTCTAAGCTGCCTGTGCGGCAGTGGACTTCAATGTCAATCTCCTTTTCAATTTTGTACATTTCTAAGCTGCCTGTGCGGCAGTGGACTAATAGCCCCTATTCGCGTAAAACCGATTAGGTTTCTAAGCTGCCTGTGCGGCAGTGGACGAACACTCAATACAGTAGACAAACGTAAAAGTTTTCTAAGCTGCCTGTGCGGCAGTGGACGCTGGTTGAGCAGGTTGCGGGACGGGCTTTGTTTTCTAAGCTGCCTGTGCGGCAGTGGACGAAGGCCGCGCCTATTTCGAGAGTTGAAAAGCTTTCTAAGCTGCCTGTGCGGCAGTGGACATACGGCTAACCGTTTTTCAGCTCTCGAAATATTTCTAAGCTGCCTGTGCGGCAGTGGACTTGTTGAACAATTCAACACACTGGCCTGTAAATTTCTAAGCTGCCTGTGCGGCAGTGGACACCGTTACAGTGACTGGCTTGACTCCGTGGTTTTTCTAAGCTGCCTGTGCGGCAGTGGACAACAACATGCGTCAGAAGTTTGTGACACACTGTTTCTAAGCTGCCTGTGCGGCAGTGGACCATTACTGGAATATGTACACAAAAGAACATGATTTCTAAGCTGCCTGTGCGGCAGTGGACGGAGGCCCACACCTGGCTGGATGAAAATGGCTATTTCTAAGCTGCCTGTGCGGCAGTGGACAACAAAAACAAAACTTAATGCACGAGATCGAGTTTCTAAGCTGCCTGTGCGGCAGTGGACGGGATTACACGCCGCTGTCAAGCTGGATGTCTTTTCTAAGCTGCCTGTGCGGCAGTGGACAGGCATTGCAGGCGGAATGGTTCGAAATAACGTTTCTAAGCTGCCTGTGCGGCAGTGGACAGTACAAGCATACAAGGATGCGGGTGGCGAATTTTCTAAGCTGCCTGTGCGGCAGTGGACTCCATCTCAAAAACATAAATTGAGGCGTTCGATTTCTAAGCTGCCTGTGCGGCAGTGGACAATCAAATGAACAAGCAGGACGAGCTGTATAATTTCTAAGCTGCCTGTGCGGCAGTGGACGACGGGTAAACCCCTTAAAACTTTTAACGAGTTTTCTAAGCTGCCTGTGCGGCAGTGGACTTTGACTTTTTTTTATTATCTTCTTTTTAGGATTTCTAAGCTGCCTGTGCGGCAGTGGACAGCAATAATAGACAACTCAAGAATAAAAATAATTTCTAAGCTGCCTGTGCGGCAGTGGACGTCCACCACATTCTGGGCATTCACCAACTACATTTCTAAGCTGCCTGTGCGGCAGTGGACATACACCGGATTCCCCTAACAGCCTTTTAAAGTTTCTAAGCTGCCTGTGCGGCAGTGGACGCGACGAAGACTTTGCAGCTCGTCTATTGCAATTTCTAAGCTGCCTGTGCGGCAGTGGACAGAGTGGGGGTATAAGTACACCTTATACAACCTTTCTAAGCTGCCTGTGCGGCAGTGGACTACCTTTTCCCTTTCCTCTTTCCTTCTCTCTCTTTCTAAGCTGCCTGTGCGGCAGTGGACAACAACCCTCCTTTCGAGCAAGTCCCCTTTCCTTTCTAAGCTGCCTGTGCGGCAGTGGACTGAGGTGAAGTAAGGCTCTTCAGAGAAAAACATTTCTAAGCTGCCTGTGCGGCAGTGGACGTAACTCGGACTTTGTGGTGCTATATGTCGTGTTTCTAAGCTGCCTGTGCGGCAGTGGACGTGGTACGGTACTCCAGAAATGAGCTGTCAGCTTTCTAAGCTGCCTGTGCGGCAGTGGACAAGACCAAATTCACGCTTACAAAGTTCTCCGGTTTCTAAGCTGCCTGTGCGGCAGTGGACGAAGTTCCTTGCTTAAAGTCGGCTCGTTTTGTAGTTTCTAAGCTGCCTGTGCGGCAGTGGACTTCTAGTGCCGCGATATTGTTTTCTATCGCTTTTTCTAAGCTGCCTGTGCGGCAGTGGACAGCTAGTTCTTCGGAGTTCCTTGGTTGTATAATTTCTAAGCTGCCTGTGCGGCAGTGGACTGCAATACCGGACTCCTTCAGAGCGGCTACCTTTTCTAAGCTGCCTGTGCGGCAGTGGACCGTGTAATTATTGATACAGCTCAAATCGTGGATTTCTAAGCTGCCTGTGCGGCAGTGGACTCGCCTACTTTTGCGCCGAAAGCGTTTTGCAATTTCTAAGCTGCCTGTGCGGCAGTGGACCAGCGGGTTCCCCACAGAGGTTATAAACTGGTTTTCTAAGCTGCCTGTGCGGCAGTGGACATTTGAAGAGGCAATTGACGATATTATGAATGTTTCTAAGCTGCCTGTGCGGCAGTGGACAAGTCTACGCTAATAGCGTAAGGTATAGACATTTTCTAAGCTGCCTGTGCGGCAGTGGACCAGAGCTATCTTGGTGGCTTCAGGGGCAGCGCTTTCTAAGCTGCCTGTGCGGCAGTGGACGATACAACAACAACTGGAGACAACACAGTGGATTTCTAAGCTGCCTGTGCGGCAGTGGACACCCAACATGCCGCGGAAGTTTGTGACACGCTGTTTCTAAGCTGCCTGTGCGGCAGTGGACGCTCTACATCCGAGTTATTATAATTCAGACAATTTCTAAGCTGCCTGTGCGGCAGTGGACGAATGGCTCCAAATAACGGGTGACAGCTTCATTTTCTAAGCTGCCTGTGCGGCAGTGGACGGTGGCAAAAAATTGACCAGGGGGCGGGAAATTTTCTAAGCTGCCTGTGCGGCAGTGGACAGTTCAATATCATTCAATTTCAAGGCATATTTTTTCTAAGCTGCCTGTGCGGCAGTGGACTGCAACGTTTTTTACACAGAAAAAAGGCAAGTTTTCTAAGCTGCCTGTGCGGCAGTGGACCCTTTATCTCCTTCCGCGTTCGCGCTCTTTTTTTTCTAAGCTGCCTGTGCGGCAGTGGACTGAGAACACCATCAATACTCAAAATGTATGTTTTTCTAAGCTGCCTGTGCGGCAGTGGACGAACGAATCACCCGTATCGGTTACGTCGGTCATTTCTAAGCTGCCTGTGCGGCAGTGGACATAGAGTCGCACCCTTTGCTTGCTTTTACAGTTTTCTAAGCTGCCTGTGCGGCAGTGGACAAATTTCACCCGTCAAATCATAAAAATGTTCTTTTCTAAGCTGCCTGTGCGGCAGTGGACGATTTCATTCTCGCAGTGGATCAGTTCGAAGGTTTCTAAGCTGCCTGTGCGGCAGTGGACGAGGAGGAGAAAACCCGCCGAGGCCGCTTTTCTTTCTAAGCTGCCTGTGCGGCAGTGGACAAAGAAAAACCCCGCTCCGAAGTTTTCCGGGCTTTCTAAGCTGCCTGTGCGGCAGTGGACAACATGGCACCGACCCCGTTAAAAGCGATTCTTTTCTAAGCTGCCTGTGCGGCAGTGGACCGGTGCAAGGGTTGATGAAAGTCTACTTGAGGTTTCTAAGCTGCCTGTGCGGCAGTGGACTGACACTCAACATCCCAAATTCAACCAACAAACAATAACTTAAATATTTCTCAAGAAAATTACCCATTTTTCAGTATAGAATCATAACATCCTGAAAATAAACAATATTTTTTTAGGGGAAAAACATTGGGTCCACCGGCCAACTTTTATGGTCCCAATGTCCGTTGCAAGAATTTCAGAAAACAGGGACAGAAGAAACCCGACTTAATCCATAAGAGCTGAACTGAAGTGTTCCGGTGGGCTGTCCTTCACATCGGCCTATCATTAAACGATAGCGCTTCCCTGAGCTCAGGCTTTTCATCCAGATAAAAGGTGCTTTACTCTCCCTGTTCTTCCTGTTTTCCAGCAGATGAAGAGCCTCTTCATAGGAAATCGCCTTTCTTTTCGCTTTCCGCCGGGCAAGTCGCTCTGTATTGCTTTTGGTTTGTATACGAAAAAAACAGGCAAATTTATCTACATTTTCCGGGACATGGCGAACCCTGGTTATATGCAGGTAATCTGAAAAATTTTGCATCACCTTTCGCAGCCCCAGCTTCTCAAGATCGGTTTCCGTCTCGGCAAAAAGTCTCAGTTTATTGCCCAGTTGAAATATCTTCGCGTCATATCCCGGAAAAGAACATCCCAGCACTCCCCCCTGCTTATCCTGCATCTCCGCTAAAGCGAGGTGAACGGGGAAAAATATTTTTTCCCATAAAAAATAGAGCGAAATATCTCCACCGGGTAACAGGGTAATTTCACAGAAATAGTCCAATGACATTGGTTTACTCCTTCTCGCCAAAAACACCGCCGCGAACCAGAACCGCCATCACATAATGCTCGGCATTTTTATCTGCAAGTTTTTCACCCTGAGCAAAAGCATCAAAAAGAGTATAAAAATCCGCTTTCTCTTTCGGATTACGAAACGCCTTGCCGAGGTTAGTCACTGCACCATAAGGTTCCACTGCAATTGGGCCGACCATGAGTTCATCAGCCCCGGGATACCACGTATCAATGGTGCGCAGAGCGTTGCCAACCTTTTGAGAATGCATTCCTGCGACCTCGCCAATGCTGTAAAGAATTTTGCTCTTCTTTCCACTCTGCTGTCCTTTGCTTTTATCAAGCACCAGCTCTTCACTGGGATAGACATCCTGCGCTTTCCCCACCAGAGCAAAGGCATTGATTTCCAGAAGTAAAAATTCGCGCTCACCTGAGAGTGTCTGCGCGATTCCCGTTCCGAGAGATGCAACATCAGCAGACACCTGAGAGAAATCGCGCATACCTATCGCCTTGCCATCAAAGGTCCATTCACAGGCAGCAGCACCCCCAATTATTTTCACCTGTACCTCTATCTTCTCAGCACCAACTCGATTTCTCCAGAAGAAACGCCCCCCTGCAATATTGGCCGCATATCTTCTGCCCAGTTCGGTGAATTTTTCTGCGGCGATATATTCCTCTGCGGCTTTTCGATAATTTCCCTGAAATTCATTATTGTTACATGCAGAGGGAGTCTGCACTCCACTCAGCACTTTTAACGTAAAGGTGAGTTTGAGAGTGTCATGTTCCTGCCCAAGCGCACAACTATCCACACGCTGCAGGTTGGGCGATTCAACCTTGGCATTCAATTTCAAAGAGTCTTTTTCATTTATACGATTGGAAATTGTTCCCCGCACAGATTTTTCCTGGAGATGAAGGGCGTCAGCCTTCACATTTCGTTTTTCCCAGGTGGTTCCGTAGAAAAAGCCATCGGAAGGAACAAGTTTCTTTTCAAATGCGAGTACGGATGCTTTAATTTTGGCCATGATTATCTCCTTTGCGTTCTCTTGTTATGGGGGTGTTTTGTTCACAAATATAAAGATTATCTTCTATTGAATCCCGGTAGTGCCAAAGCATGTTATCCAAGTTGGAAATTCTGTAGGGCATAATGAATTCACCAAGAGTAACAACTGCCTCCGCAAAACGATGAGGAGTTTCAGGGTCCCGCTGATTTACCGCTTCGCCAGGCGGAGTGAGGCCCTGAAAGCCGACAGCAACGGGAACAAGCCATCCTTTTTCCCGGCGGGTTCGCGTCCACTCTATCCTGCCATTCTCATCCTCTTCACTTTGACTCGTCACCTTGAGAAATTCCAGCAGGGCATCTATTCCATCCATTCCATTTGTCATCGCTTCTACCATCAGTTCTCGCCGTTCCACGAGACAAAAGCCAGGCATCATACTGCGGAGAAGAACGATATTTTCATCTTCCTTCTCCACTGATGTACAAGTAATTACAGGGAGAGGGGCGATGATATCACCCCCCGCAAATTTCATTTTTGAAGCAATGATTTCGGGGACATGATCTGCCAGCTCCTGAGAGTCAAACCCCTCATATTCCATTAAAAGAGAGAGTGTGAGATGGCAGCGGGCTTCTTCGATGAAAGATGGTCGCTCTGCATTACCCGAGTGCCCTTTCTTTGTTTTGGGAACAAGCGGGTTTCCGGTTCCAATAATAGATGCATTATAATCGCCTGCCCCTTTATGGGTTTGTAACTGGCACTCGTGGTAAACAATCCCGACTGAACAAAACCGTCCTTCCACTTTCCGGGCATTAAGATGGCGCTGCAGGGCGTGCATGAAACCGCACACCGCTGTCATTGCTGGCACCCCGATGGTATAGGGGCTCGAGAGGGCATTGGCATTGAGCACTGTCAGCCGATTGATCAGCATGAGCTTTTTCATAGAAAAATCCTCTCGATAGATGCGAACAGCTCATTGTAATTCTGCCAGTCTGCATCTCCAATGGAGACCGCTTCATCTTTATGAAGAGTATGATAGCTGTTACCAAGCCAGCGAATAAGACCGTTCTGCACCTCTTTAAACCATACCGGTTCTCCCTCCCGTTCCCCGGCATATTGTTCATCCAGCCAGATCTTCTGCCAGTGGGGCAGATTCTGATAATTATCAGAATCGGACCAGTTCGCCTCAAGCTGACGGATCTCCCACAGACGATCAGCTACTCCATAGAGAAGAGAACGAAAAGCAGCATCGCGCCCGGCTCGAACATGGAGATTATTCACTCCGACAGAAAGGACTTTATGCAGGGTTGCAAATGCCTCTCTAAACTGCTTCGGCTGCAGGCAATCGGTGAAAAAATTGGTTCGAGGCGGATATACACGTTTCCTTTCCAGAGAGGGCGGCAGGGAAGACAAGAGGTAGGCAGTACCACCACTTTTACTATTCAAAGAGCTAATATTCTGTGGCTTTGTCCCACCGAAACCAATAACGGTAAGGTTATAAATTTCAGACAGTTTAAGCTCAGATTTCGCCTCTGCTTTTCGTTTCTCTCTGACAGCTTTTGCCTCTTCACTGAAGTGCATATTGTTAATACGATCTTTCAGATCAAACATCAGGGTTGAGGGGGTAAGAAGAGAAAGGAGGTGATAATTATTACCAACGGGGAAATAGACTTGTTTCAATAATCCGCTGGTTTTTGTTTTGTTTTCGTCTGTTTTTATCATCAAGAAATCCTCTCGAATTTCTGCGAACGACTTTTGCGCAAATGTGAAATTCCTCTGGATAAAAGATGTCTCCTCTTCAAGATGCTGTAACAATGTTTTGTTTTCAGCAAGTTTCAAATCAAGAAATTTCTTCACATCAAGAGCAGCCGCGTTACCAAAGCAATCAAGTTCTGCAGGTATTGTTGCTGTACAGAGATATCCTGGCGCAGGAGTGTCTACCTCTGCAATTACAGGAGAGCCTTTTGCGTCTGGATGTGAAAATTTCCCAGGATGGCTGGTAAGAGAAAGTTGTTTCGCCCGCTTTGCCGCATCTATAACCCAGTTTTCCGGGGAAAATGTTTCGGCGGCCTGATCTTCAATGGCCAGTCTTTCGTCTTCACTTGTGTTGCTGTTAATCTTTCCGCTTATCGATTTTTCTTTACGTTCCTCGATAAATTTGACCAGAACTGAATCCATAGACACCTCCTTTGGCAAATTGGGTTCTTCCTTCTGCTAACTTTTCCAAACTCAAATCTTTATTCTTTACTCCTTCTTTTATAATTTGTTAGTGAAAATATTTTATGCTGGCCACCAGCACTGACCAGAACAGATCCTTTTACCGCCACAATCCCAACTCATCGGAATATGCAAAAGAGAGATTATTATTATCTTTGCCATAGGTCGGCAGGGTTAATTCTCCATAGCGAAGCGCCGCACGCCCCAAATTGCCGCCGGTAAACTGTTCTGCCAGCCGGGCCAGCAGGTCTGCATAATCCCGCACCATCCAGAGTCGCACTCTTTCCACTTCTGAGAGCGGTTCCAGACGGGAAATCCCGTATTCCAGTTCAATACTGCGCACTTCGTCATATTGATCCTGTTCAACAAATTTTTCTTCACCATTCTCCATCTGCAAATAGACCAGCAGCTGCCCGGAAGAACGTCGGAAACGAACGAGAGACTGCGGCACAGCAGTCAGCCACCAGCAGTTTTCAAGCCATCCCTGCATGGTTTCCGGGCCCATTTTTTCGTATCGGGTCAAGAGATTATGGATAACGTGGTGTTCAAGATCGGCAAGGCGGAGAGTCGGCTGAAGTTCAGTCGATTGGGTAATGCGGGGCTTCGCATCAAGTCGCTCTTCCAGTTCAGAAAGATCAGTCAATACTGCGAGATCATGGCTTGTTAAAAGATTCTCTTTTGACTCATATCCCGGCCGCGTAAAGACAACCTTTTCCGGCTCTTTGCGCGCCATCCCGAGAAACCCTTTCAGGTTATACTGTAACAGTGCAATGTTTGGCGGCATTCCCTCCTGCGCCTGCCGGTGGCGCAACACACGCCCCGCGAGCTGAATAAGTGAGCGAAAGGAGGAGGGCTCAACCACAGCCCAGTCGAAATCGTGATCCCGCCCCACTTCTTCTACCGGTGAGGCAACAAGCAGAAAAATCACATTATCCTCTGTACAATTCTCCAGATGAGTATGAATGATTTCATTTTTAAAAGGTTCATCCCCGTCTTTCCGTTTGAGAACAGCATCTAAATGGTTTTCCTGCATGCTGCGCATGGCCAGCACCTGCCCGCTGTGATAAGCCATGGTGCGCAAGGCAACACCTTCAGGCAGGGAGGCTGTGAGCAGAAAGCGGGTGAGTTCGATGCAGGGGTTGATATTTGCCATGCGCACCACGCCAAAACTCACCTTTTTCCCACTCCTTTTATCAATTATGGCGTGGAGCTGATGCATCTGTACCGCTGCATCCTTGATTATGGAATAATAGCGGGTACGCAGGGGGGCCTCGTTGGTGTCTTCTTCCGGGTTACAGGAGATGAGTGTCACTCTGCGTCTGGGTAATTCCCGGTGCAGAAACTTCAGACGTGCAGTGACGAATTCGCCATGTAATTCGCGAAACGTTGTTCGCCCATCCTCACCACACTCAAGACCTTTCAATACAGTGTTATTGTCATCAATCCACGCACAGCCAACATGCGCCGGTTGTTCCGCAAAGGAAGAAAAGAGCTGCCACCCCGCCTGATATACATTGAAAAAGCCTTCTGCGAGATCGGGTGGGATGGTCGCGGAAGAGATGACAACCTTGCGCCCGAGCATGGCCGCGAGGTGGATAAGCCGCCCGATGGCAATGAGGTCTTCCCCGTCGAAATCATCGACCTCATCAATTACTAAATCGGAGGAGAGCAGCCGCAGTCCTGGAAGGATTTGATGGCCACCCTTCACACCCTCAACAGCATCCATCAGGTGGTCGATGGTGCAGCTCAGCACTGGGGTATAGAGGAGCCGACAGGCTTTGTGACTTTGCAATACAGTGGAGAGGAAAAAGTCAGTCGGGCGGATACCGCTCTCAAGATCGTTGAGCAGCAGAGGGGCATCGGACTCGGAACCGGTTTCGCTCTCTTTTTCTCTTTCAAAAAGATCCCGCACCGCCCGCGAACCAATGAGCACAGCAAGATCCTCTTCTTCAAGTTTGATCCGCTCCCGATACTCCTGGCCCGTTTGCAGGGTGAGCGTGCGTAAACCGAGAGCAAGAATATAGCGAAGGCTGTTACCATCCGGAGAAAGCGCCCGCATAATCTTGGCATTGGCAAAGGTCTTCCCTGTGCCAGTGCTGGCCATATTCACAGCAAAGAATCCAAAATGGTCAGAATCCATCTTCGTGAGATTACGCCAGGCACTGATTTTTTCCACGGCCTTGTCCTGCCAGCGAAAACGCGAATCAGAGCTTTTTTTGCGCAACTGACGCAAATCTTCCGCTCGCTGGCATCTGTTTTTATCTGAGCCATCAAATCCAGGCAGGGCATAGACATTCGTTACAGCCTGCCGGGCCACACAGACAAGGTGTTCTGAAAGTTTCTGATTGAGCTGAGGGCCTTTCCCTTTTTCCGCCCGGCTGCTGTTGGCATAGAGGCTGGTGTTATCCCACGCCCTTTTATCCGCATCCTGCGAAGAGTAGTGATGGTCAGCAAGCATCAGGCAGAGACGAGTGTGATGGAGAACAGGCCGCCATGCTCCATTTTTCAGCGATTTATCCAACAGGGGGAGAACTGCAACCATCCGCTTCGTCCACTTTTTGCTCTCCCGCTGCCACTTTAGGGATTCAATGGGCAATCCCCCGCTGAAATTGAAACACTCGGGCAATTTTTCATCAAAATTATCACCACAATTTTCATAGCCCCAAGTCTGCCGAATCTTCTTCAATATTTGCTCCGGACTTGAGGAATTGTCCCCCCGATACTCTTTCGGATTTTGGGACAGCGGCATCTTGTGATGGGAAACAATCAACCAGCCAATAACCGCAGCAGCTGGAGGAAGACTGGTGAGGGGGGCCGTATATTTTGAGCCAATGCTCTTCTTTACAGTGATTTCATCATAAATATTCTCCACCTGTCGGCGCAGCTCAGCGGCATTGATTTTTCCATCATGCAACCGGGTAAGCCATGTTTCATCCTCCGTTGCCCCATCAACAATCTCCTGCAGAAAAAGAAGAGAGAGCCATTCGTGTCGCAGTGGATCGGCAATCTTCTTTGCCAGAGTCAACTTCTCCTGAAAGGCCTGTGAGGCTTTGCCCAGGTCATGAAACAATCCTGCAAGAGCCACGAGTGCCTTCATCAACGGCAGATAGTGCCAGTTGTTCTCCCATTGAGTATTTATAATTTTTTGTTTAGTAGAATTGACAGGAACCATCCCTTCCGAGTTAAAGGCTTCACGATTGCCGACAATCCATAAAAGCTCTGTTCTGCTGCGACTCCGTATCCAGTGGCAGGAGACTGCGGTGTTTTTGGTGGCAGTCCGGCGCAGGAGTTTCTTCACCGCCTGCAGACCTTCTTCCGTAATAATTGTCTGCCAGGTACGACTGCCGATGCGACTGGCAAACGCATCCAGAACCCGTCGTGTTTTTTTGAGAGCATTCTTCTCACACTCGGAAACGAAGGTAACAATCATTGTCGGCCCCCCTTTGCGCTGATCTCTTTCACCGTCTCAAACATGAAATTGAGTGCTTTATGGCGAGTGAAATTCTCAAGACACTGCTGACGAAATCCCTGTTCATCCATCTCCTGCCGGGCACAGATAAACGCCAGGGGGAGAACAAGCGCGTCTTTGATAAGATCTGCTACATCGAAAACCAGCGCGCCACGACGGGTCTTCCCATGCATCACGGCGAAACCATGGGGAATCCCCAATACCCAGAGCACCGTGGCAGCCAACCCGTAAGCAAGATAATTCCCATGATTAAGAAAGGCGTTTGCCGTATCAGCCCCGTTATGATCACGGACAAACTCCTTTATTTTCACCCGGTTCGCGGCGTATTTGTAAAGCGCTTTGGTAAGGGCCGCTTCTGCGAGGAGCAACTTTTCTACGCACGAGGCGTCGGCAGTTCTCTGACGGCAGGTTGTCAATGCGGATTCAATTTCCATATCATCGCCGTAGAAGCCTTCCTTCTGTAACTCCCTGTCCTTCATCCAGACTGTTTCCAGAAACTCCATTCGTATCTCCTGAAAATCGCGGGCAACCAGCAGACGCTTCTCTTCGTCGAACCAGAATGAAAGCCAGCCCTGCACATATTCTGTGGGACGATATTCGCTCTGAGGAGTCATCCATTCAACAGCCGTTCCGGCAAGAAGCGGCGTCCCGCCACCACCACAGAAACCGACAAGGACCCCGGCCGAAGCGAGCATGCGCACTGCAGCCTGAGTAAGTGAAGTCCCGTTGCCCAGAAGGATCACCGTGGTATTTGCAATGGGAATATTCCAGTACTGCTTCTTTATGGAATCCGTTGTCAGGAAGACGACCCGGCCATCTTTCTGCATGACCCGGCACTTTTCGAGGTAAAAAATATTGGCGCGTTTTGAATGTAAAATTGCCTTCAAGTCAGTGAGCTGTTCCATGATTTCCTTTGCGTGAAAAGATTCTTAAAAGCTGTTGGTCTGAAGCTGTATCTCTCGTGCAGTATCAGGTTATAACAAATTGGAATTTCGAATATATTAGCGAAAAAAAGGAGACAGGAAAAATCAATTTTCCATAAGAGTTAATAACCAATGGAGAATATTCTTTTGTTTCAACGACGGAGAAGCCATCGAAGATGAAATAGTGGAGTACCATTAAAGGAGATTAGCCATGGCAACAAAAATACCATTAGAACACCCAGGTATCATCATAAAAGAAGAATTTATCGAACCTCTTGACTTAACCTCTTATGCGGTTTCAAAAAGAACAGGTATCTCACAAACAGCTCTTGGTGAAATCATAAAAGGAAAACGAGGCCTTTCAGCAATTAACGCATTGAAATTATCCAAGTTTTTTGGAGTATCTGAAAGTTTTTTTCTCAACCTCCAAACGCGTTATAATTTAGATCTTGCGAAGGAAAAAGCGGAGAAACCACTCGCAAAAATCATCCCATTTACTTCCCGTAAAAGTAACGAAACAAAATCCCTGGAAGAATAATAATTCACAAATTGGGACAGGAACGGCCATCACTGACCGTCCCTCCCTGGTGAGTAGATATGACACGGAGCTGTGACATTTACCTGCCAACAGCAGGGACGACTTCACGGCAGTATGATGTATCAACACTTTTCCGGATACAAGATTACGCAGCTTCCTGCATCATCTTGTGCCCGACACACACGAGGGATCCTGGATACGGAGTTAATCTCAACTTATTGCAAAATTCGGTTCTAAAGAGACCAGCTATTCCCGGTGTAAAACCTTGTAAGTATCTGTAATTGTTACTATTAGTCATTCAATGTTTACGCAAGGCAATCGTAACCTATTGATATTACAATAAAAGGCAAAAAAGAAAGAATCCTGTAAAATCAAACAGTTAGAAATTGCTTTCGTAAACTTTTCTTGGTTTTTAGTAATGATTTCAGTATATTAGGTCATTTCGCTCTGGGAACTGCTGTAAAGAGACTAAATACGCCAATTTCAACCTTGAGTCCCGTCCATCGATATGAAAATACTCCAGATATTGTCAAACAAATTTTGTGCAATGTCTTGCTTTCCTGAAGGATCTTTTGATATGATTTAAATGGAGTAACTGGCTATTGGCTCGATCCTTTCCCTGAAAAATTCTGGAAAGATCAGTGTTTTTATAAGAAGATCACTGCTTCAGGAGGGAAACTCTCATCAAAAAAGACGAAGGAGCAGGAATGGTAAAGGATAGTTATGATTTTTCATGGGAAGACCTGGGCAATCTAGAGATAGGACGCCCAAATCTTGGGAACGAAACCTCGGTAGCAGTCTATCGATTAATGCAGTTCACTTTCAAGGATGTACTGTCAAAGGAGCTTGGGAAGGAGAAAACATCCCAACTCTTTATTCAGGCAGGACTAGTGGCCGGTCGCGAATTTTGCCGTAACATACTCAACACATCTCTGCCCTTGAATGAGTTCATCGCAGAACTCACACAAAAGCTTGTCGACCTCAAGGTCGGAATTCTACGTGTCGAGAAGGCTGAAATGGACAACCTCAAATTCGTGCTCACTGTTTCCGAGGATCTGGATTGCTCCGGCCTGCCTGTTTTGGGTGAAACTGTATGCAATTACGACGAGGGTTTCATCTCAGGCATATTCAAAGAGTATACAGGGAAAGACTTCTTAACCAAAGAGGTGGACTGTTGGGCCACCGGTGATCGCACCTGCCGTTTTGATGTTAAACCAGTATGAGTCTCAACATGGTTTCCAATTCTGAATCTCTATATAAAATCCTCAGCGATTGCCTTAGTCAGGTCCAAGCCACGGGAATCGGACCTGACGGTCTGGTCTTTCCAGTTGATTGCGCTGACGTACCGGAGGGTGAGCATAAAATTTTCTGCCAAAACCTGGAACAGATTTTTTTTATGCTCAATGAATCGTATCGGTACGCTCAAAGCCTTGCTGGTGGTGAACTCAATGCTGAGGTCTCCCGAAACAACATTTTTGCCATGCCGCTCAAGGCCTTGCAGGCCAGCTTGAAGCACCTGACCTGGCAAACCAGACAGGTAGCGGCTGGTGACTTAAGTCAGAAGGTCTCCTTCCTGGGCGATTTTTCCCTGTCATTCAACCTCATGATCGAGTCGCTGCGAGAGAAGGACGCCCTGGAGCAACGACTAAAAACGATTACTGACACTCTGGGGGAGGGTATTTATCTGGTGGACCCCCATGGCTGCCTGGTCTTCGCAAACCCCGAAGCCGAACATCTGTTAGGGTATAGAGAAGAAGAAATGAGGGGAAAACAGATATTTAACACGATCCATAGTCGACAGGAAGATGGTACCATTCATCCCCATGTGGACACGCGATTCGCAAGTGCCATCCGGCACGGGCACGCTTATCAGGATGACAACTGTGTCTTTTCGTGTCAGAGCGGCAGGCTGATGCCAGTATCAGTAACCTGTCGACCAGTTCTATTCGACGATACGCTGCAGGGACTCGTCATTGCATTTCGTGACATCACCGAGCAAAAAAAGTATCAACAATCATTACTTACCATTAATGAACTTCTGGAAAAGCAAGCTTCTATCGATTCTTTAACCGGTATATACAACCGGATGAAGTTCTTAAAACTGCTCACGGTGGAGATCACCAAAGCTCAACGCTACAAATCTCCATTGACTGTAATTATGTTAGACGTAGATAATTTCAAAAATGTAAACGATGACTTTGGCCACCACTCAGGTGATCTGGTGTTGAGAGCTTTGGCCAAGGTGATCGGTAACAGTATCCGGACCAGCGATATTTTTGCCAGATGGGGCGGGGAGGAGTTTCTCGTGGTAACTCCTAATATTGATCTTAACCAGGGACTGCAGGTTGCTGAAAAACTGCGTGAGCAACTATCAGAGACCACTTTTGCCATCCCCCGGCCAGTTACCGCCAGCTTCGGTGTTTCCCAATACAGGGAAGGTGATTCGGATACCAGCATGATTCACCGCGCAGATGAGGCCTTATACCGTGCCAAAAAAAATGGTCGGAACCGAGTGGAGCCAGAGTAAAAAAAGGGGACAGATTTATTTTATTGTTACAGATTCAGACAAATTTATCTAAATCTAATGTATGCTGCGATCAGCCAGAATAATTCTTCCTCATACCCCTCATCACATAATGCAGCGGGGCCATAACAGGCAAACAGTATTTGTTTCTGATGATGACTACTATCGAGAAAATCTTGTAGAGTTTAAACACGAATACAATTGCAGAATTTATGCATACTGCCTGATGACCAATCATGTCCACTAGAGAGTTGATCCTGGGGATAAACCGGAGTCATTATCCCTGCTGATGAAACGTGTGGCTGACCGTCAGACGCGTTATACCAATAAGATCGAAAAACGGACAGGGAGTTTGTGGGAAGGACGTTTTAGGTCGAGCATTGTCTCTACAGAAGAATACTTGCCAGCCTGCTGTCGTTATATTGAGCTCAATCCTATGCGCGCCGCCATGGTGACGGATCCTGCTGAATATCAATGGTCAAGTTATGCTGCCAAAGTATTTGGTACGCACGATCAAATTATTGATTTTCACCCTTTCTACTTATCTTTGGGGGACAATTAACCGGAAGTGAACAATTTCGAGTTGAAATTGAACAATAAGCTCGGAATACATCTTTCAAATAAAAAACCGGGACGGCCGAAAACGAAAAGAGAGTAAAATAAATCTGTCCCCTTTAATTTTCTTCCTCCACCACACCACATCCCTCCATAAAAAATTTGACACCAATACATAAATAGAATAGAAGAAAAGAACGCTGGGGGAGCTTAAACGCTGAGAAAGATTCTTATCAAAGAGGATCTAACCCTTGGAACCTGATCTGGATAATACCGGCGAAGGGAAGCGGCAAATTCACATTCCAGGGGTTCCCTTTTACCCTTCATGTTTGCCGCCACATCCTCTTTGGATCTGGCGGTTTTCTTTTTTGCCCCTCCCTCTTCTCCTGTACCCTGGAGAAACAATACACATTCAGATTAATGGCAAGGCCAAAGAGTCCGTTGCTGCAACCACTGCGGGGCTGATTTCCGAGCGCGAACTGGCGACGAAATTCCTCGGAGTGGAGCACCATCGCGCCATCGTCAAACAGTCTCGATGGGCGGAGGTGCGGATTATATCGGCGTCGGCCCCCTCTTTGCCACGGCAACCAGAGAAAATGTCTGCGCTCCCGTGGACCTGAGCTATCTCAATTATGTCGTAGAAAATATCAAGCTGCCCTTTGTCGCCATCGGCGGGATCAAGGAACATAACCTTGCCAAAGTTATCCGGCATGGGGCAAAAAGCGTCTGTCTCGTCACCGAAATTGTCGGCGCAGACGATATTACAGGAGCAGTAAAACTGCTGCAAAACAATATCTTACGAGGAATTTAAATGACGTATGCAACTCAGATGGAAGCCGCTCGCAAGGGCATTATTACCCCACAGATGAAAGATGTACTCGCCGATGAGCCTATCAGTGAAGAACGGCTGGTTGCCGGACTCGCCAACGGCACCATCGCCCTGCCCGCAAACAAAAACCACACAAATCTGCACGGGGCGGCAGTTGGCGCCGGACTGCGCACCAAGGTCAATGTTAATCTTGGTGTCTCGGAAGACTGCTGCAACGTTGAAAATGAACTGGACAAGGTACGCAAAGCGCTGGAGTGGAAGGGAGATGCCATCATGGACCTCTCCACCTATGGCGCAACTCAGAAATTTCGCCGCCGCACGGTCGAGATCAGCCCGGCAATGATCGGTACAGTCCCCATGTATGACGCTGTCGCCCGTTACGGCAAGAACATAGAGGCCCTCACCATTGATGATATCTTTGAGGTGGTGGAGACACACGCAAAAGACGGGGTCGATTTCCTCACCATCCACGCCGGACTGAATACAGCCGCTGTGGAGTGTGTAAAGAGAAACAAACGCCTCACCAACGTGGTCAGCCGGGGCGGCTCGCTGCTCCTCTACTGGATGGAGAAAAACAATGCCGAAAATCCCTTTTACGAGCATTTCGACCGCCTGCTTGAAATCTGCCGCCGCTACGATGTCACCCTGAGCCTCGGCGACGGCCTGCGTCCCGGTTCGCTCCACGATGCCACCGATGCCCCGCAGATTCAAGAACTTATTACCCTCGGAGAGCTGACCAAAGAGTGCTGGAAACAGGATGTACAGGTGATCATCGAAGGCCCCGGCCATATGCCGCTGAACGAGGTTGTCGCCAACGTACAGCTTGAGAAAAAACTCTGCCACGGCGCACCTTTCTATGTTCTCGGACCGCTGGTAACCGATGTCGCTCCAGGATACGACCACATCACCTCAGCCATCGGTGGCGCACTGGCCGCGAGTTACGGTGTCGATTTTCTCTGCTATGTCACCCCTGCCGAACATCTCCGCCTGCCGGATATGGACGACATGAAAGAAGGCATCATCGCCACGAGAATTGCCGCCCATGCCGCAGACATTGCCAAAGGTCTGCCCGGTGCAATCGACTGGGACCACGCCATGAGCGCAGCACGGAATAATCTCGACTGGGAAAAGATGATGGAACTGGCCATGGATGGCGAGAAGGCCCGCAGATATCGCGAAAGTTCACAACCGATTGACAAAGAAGTCTGCACCATGTGCGGCGACCTTTGCGCGGTGAAGCGCAGTCGTGCAATTCTGGAGAAATAAAAATGGCGTAATGGATGGGTGCTCTTGAAAAAAGGGGAATTGTGTTCTCCTTACTCTCCTCATTTGAGGCACCCATTTTTTTTCCCGTTTACCTTCCTGTTGCTGCCTGCTTTACGCAATAATCGCCCTCTCCTTTCCCTCTCTTTTCTGCCTGCTGAACCTTTTCGTAACAGCACAATCATCTTTCAAATTCTTTTTCTCGAGGACCTTTCGCTCTGCCTCGTTTTTTCCCATGAGTCCTTCCAGTGAACCTGCCTGCGAATTACATTGAGCGGGAAAGGCCTGTGCCAGGAAGGGAATCTTGCGGAAGTGCGGACAAGGTCCTGGTTATACCTCCGTTGATTTGCAGGACGGCACTCGGCATCGCCTGGACACCGACGCGGAGCGCGGGTTCTTCCTGTAATCGCATGATCAAAGTGGGCACCATGCAAAATTTTATATTTCGTTCCTTCGAGGCACAGAAGAAAATTTACCGCAGGCATATTTATTAATACTTTAGAAAGTATTTTTGTGTGTTTTTTGAAAAGAATTTCATGAAGGGACGTATACCGGCTTATCGTTTATCACCGGTGTTATTGATATCGGAGTCTAACGCTTACCCCCCAGGGATAACTTTGGCTGTAACAAAGAAGATGGGCGATTATTCGCTGTTCCCTGATGACCTGTGATCCCTTTGAGGAAGCAGGCTGCGGGTCTGCAGCAGCCTGCCCCGAGCTGTCTTTGAATTCGCCAAGACAAAGTGGAAATGGTATTGTTCAGCAGGGTACCTTGAATAATCTTGTATTTCGTTCATCGCAGAGGCACAGGAGGAAATTTACCACAGGCAGATGTTTGATCTCTCGCCGTCTCACTCCTCCCTTTGGCGGAGGATAAATTTTTGACTGTAACGAAGAAAATGGGCGAAAAACTGAGTATTCAAGGTACCAGGTAATCCATAATCCGGGTCCTGTTTTAACAAAGACTCACAGGGCCAGCGCAGGGCTGGCTCTCATGACCAGAGGAACAGGTATCATCGCCAGCGTCCCGGACGCATGGCCATGCCCACAAGCCGAAACGAGCAGTGACGTTGGCAGACTGGTTTTGATGAGGCAGAGAGCATCGTTACTTCCCGTTTACAGGACAGCATTGGTCTTTTATGCGGGCTATACGTATTGTACGTAGAGAACTCTTCGAAGAGAATGGGGAGTTTCCAGACCAGTATTCTGTGCCTGAAAATTTTGGGGAAATAATGTTATGAATCATATTGCACCTGTATTGAAAATTTCCGCGATTTTTCGGGGAGTTTTTTTTGCAGTCTTTTACCTTGTTTTATGCTCGCCGGTTGTGGTGCAGGCACAAAAGACACCCCTTCTACAGCATGTGCTCATCGTTCATTCCGCGTACGAAGAGTATCCCTGGACCATTTCTTTGAACCGCGGTATCCGTGATGTTTTTGCTGCAGCCCCAGAATCCTTCGAATTCAACACCGAGTATCTTGATACCAAACGGAATCACGAGCAGTCCTACTTCGAGAAACTGTACTCTTTATGGCAGTTCAAATACCGTAACCGGCATATTGATCTAATCATTGCCTGCGACAACGAAGCCTATGATTTTATCGTCAATGGCAGAGACGGCCTTTTCAAGGATATTCCTTTGGTATTCGCAGCCTATATTGGCTACACCCCTTCTCTTTTGGAAGGAAAGGAAAACATTACCGGGGTAACTCAGGAAACAGATATTGTCGCAACCATTGATATTGCCCTGATGCTTCATCCCAGAACAAAAAAAGTGGTTTTTGTCGCTCCTGGAGCTCCCCCTTTTCGCATGGCATGGCTGAAGGGGCTTCCGACCCGGTATGAAAATCGTGCGGAACTGGTGACTATCACCCCAACAGATTTGTCTGCCATTGATACGGAGATTGCTTCCCTCGGGCCAGATATCGTCGTTATTCCCCTCAACAGCTGTCTGGATGAAAACGGCACCTACCTGCCATTTAATAAGTTTGTTTCTCACCTGGCAACGAATGCCGTATATCCCGTGTATGCCTTGTGGGATATTGCCCTGGATCAGGGTATTGTCGGCGGCAAAATGGTGAGCGGGGAGCTGCAGGGTCGTGCAGCTGCAAAGCTGGCTTTACAAGTATTACGGGGGACACCTGTCCGTAATCTTCCCGTAGTTACGCATAGCCCGAATCAATATATGTTTGATTGGAATCAGCTCCAGCGATTCAAGGTTAATCTGAGTGATATACCAGAAAACGCCGTTGTCATTCATCAACCTGTATCATTTTACAGCATCCACAAGGGAGTGGTTCTGGGTACGGTCGGGGGGATTGCCGTTCTTCTTCTTTTTATCATAGTACTTGGTATTGTTGTTGCCAGTCTCAAACGTACCAAAAAAAATCTTCTTCTCTCTGATGAAATATTAAAACAGATGCCAGAAGGGGTTGTGCTGACGGATCTGGATGGAAAAATAAAGCGGTGGATGGGACAGGCAGAACATATTTTTGGTTACACAACAGCAGAGGCATTGGATCAACCTTTCTATTTTATTTACCCGCCTGAAAATCGAGCTGAAATAATAGACCGCTACGAAGAAAGTATTCACAACATCGGTAGTTTTTCGGGAGAAATTCTCTGCAGAAAAAAAGATAGCACAACTGTACCCATAGAAATAACATCTTCTATTCTTTTGGACCAAGACAGAAGATCAATATGCATTGTAGCGATACATAAGGATATCAGTGAGCGCAAACAGGCAGAAAAAGCTTTGTGTGAAAGTGAAATACGCTTTAAAAAAATGATAGAGAAATCTCCGCTGCCTATGATTATTACGGATCAAAAACAGAACATTTTATTATTCAATGATAAATTTACAGAATTATTTGGTTATACAATTGATGATGTCTCAAAAGTAAATGAATGGAGGAAGATGGCATATCCTGACGAACAGTACAGGGTTGCAGTCAACCAGACTTGGAGAGATGCAATCAGTGAAGCCAAAACGAATAACACAGATATTGAAATGCAGTCCTTTGATTTAACGACTAAAGATAACACGAAAAGAAGTTGCGAGTTTTATATGGTTCCTTTGAACTCTTTTTCTTTAATCATCATAATTGATGTCACCGAGCGAAAAAAAATTGAAACGGATATAAAACGACTGGCCCTGGCCATGGATCATTCTTCCGATACAATCTTCATCACCGACATCGAGGGGAAAATAGTGTATGCCAACCCGGCTTTTGAAAAAATATCCGGATATTCCAGAGAAGAAATCCTTGGAGAAAAAATCGGAGCGCTGGAGGGAGCCCATGATCGCAGCGTTTATGAGGCAATATGGGAGAGCCTTTCCCGAGGTGATATTTGGACCGGGCAGATGTGCAACACAAAAAAGAATGGGGCAACCTATACGGAAGAAGCAACCATCTCCCCGGTTTTTTCGAGTAAGGGTAAAATAATTAATTATGTGGCGGTGAAACGAGACATAACGGAAAGAATCAAGCTTGAAATCAAAATCCGCCAAAGTCAGAGAATGGAAGCCATTGGTACGCTTGCCGGAGGGATCGCCCATGATTTCAATAATATACTGACGGCGATCCTCGGGTTTTCAGAGTTGGCTCTCAACGGTGTTGAACAAAAATCTCCAATTGCAAATTATCTGCAAGAGATATTAAATGCCGGAAACCGTGCAAAAGAATTGGTAAAACAGATTTTGACCTTCGCCCGGGTATCGAAATCTGAAGTAAAACCTGTCCTCGTGGGGACTATCGCTAAAGAGGTTATAAAATTCATCCGCTCTTCGATTCCCACAACCATTGGAATCACACAGGTAATACAATCAGAGGCAAAGGTTGTGGCTGACCCCGCTCAGCTGCATCAGATATTTATGAATTTGTTCACCAATGCCGCCCACGCTATGGAAGATAAAGGCGGCATGCTCACCTTGACAATAGATGAACGTAACATCACCCCTTCGCAACAGGTTGCTGGCGTGACGCTTGCGCCCGGAAACTGGGTTGTTGTCCGTGTGGAAGATACCGGGATCGGCATACCTGATCATGCCTTGAAAAATATTTTTGAGCCATATTTTACAACCAAAAAATTGGGCAAAGGAACAGGTCTGGGTCTCTCGGTTGTTTATGGTGCTGTCAAGGCCATGAAGGGTGAAATCACGGTTGCAAGCAAACCAGAAAAAGGAACTCTTTTTACTCTATATCTACCGAAAGCTGAAGAAAGAGAAGATTCTGCCAGTAATAGAAAAAAAACTTTTGATTACTCTGGAGATGAAAGAGTATTGCTGGTTGATGATGAAGTAGCGATCACGAGCATGTTGAAAAAAATGTTTGAGGAAGAAGGATATTCAGTAGTTGCGTATAATAATCCTAAAGAAGCATTAGATTATTTTATATCAAACCACGATTCCATTGATCTGGTACTGACAGACATGACGATGCCATACATGACTGGAGCTGAACTTGCAGTGCAGTTGTTGGAAATTAAACCGGAGTTACCCATTATTTGCTGCACGGGATTCAGCAAAAAAATAGATAAAAATAAAGCAGCTAAAATTGGGATAAAAGCATTGTTAAAAAAGCCTCTGTCCCGGTTGAATATTTTTCGTGCAGTCCGGAACATTTTTGATAACCGAGAGTAATTCCATTTTCTTTTTTGGCGTTTCTATCAAAAGGTCTGGCACCGACTCGCTGTAACCATTCATGAGCGGATACTGATCTCTGTGCATGGTAACCTCCACTCAGGTTGAGGTGACGTAACCATACCGAGAGCTCTCTCTTTTTCATACCACTCTGTTGCCACTTATTGTACTAATCCAGCGTGCCGTGCCCGACACACAACAACTCGCCTGTACTTCATAATGAGAGGAAAAAATAAAGAGAACTTACAAATAACAAATCGAGATGATAAATACAGATGAAAATTTTTAAAGTTTTCAAAGTAATCAGAATAAAAGCAACTGAAACCTGTCTCCAATTTAAATCAGGACATGATTATGACAAACAATGATATTTTACGCCGTATCCGCTATATCTTCGACATTGACGATTCTACAATGATTTCAATATTTGGTTTAGCTGATTATCAGGTAACCCGTGAGCTGATCAGCGATTGGTTAAAAAAAGAGGATGATCCTGCGTTTCAGGAATGCAGTGACACCAAATTAGCGATTTTCTTAAATGGCTTCATTAATTACAAACGAGGCAAAAAAGAAGGTCCACAACCTAAGCCCGAGAAGCGTTTAACGAACAATATTATTTTCATGAAATTAAAGATCGCACTAAATCTGAAAGCCGAAGATGTCTTGGAGATTATGGATCTGGCTGACTTCCCCATGAGTAAACACGAATTAAGTGCATTTTTCCGAAAACCAGATCATAAGCACTACCGTGATTGTCAAAATCAGATATTACGTAATTTTCTACAAGGTGCGCAGCATAAATATCGTCCTGAAATTTAAGTGACAGAAAGAGGTAAATCAGGACGTAACCAGGTGTTCAACCTGCCAAAAAGGGACCGTATTTTTTTATTAATAAGATTAACCCACTTGAATTGAAACCTGTAGAAATCTATCTTGTGACTCTACTTTCAATTTTAAAACACTTTCCCACTGAGGTTTAAGATGACTGATTCATTGATTCAAATAGTTTGCCCGAGTTGCAGTGCGAAAAACCGTCTCCCTAAAGCAAAGCTTAATGACAAGCCTTTGTGTGGAAAGTGTGGGAAGTCTCTTCTTTCGACAAGCCCTGTTGCGGCCAGCGACAAAACTTTCAGCCGTTATATTACAGACAATGGTTTGCCCGTGGTTGTGGATTTTTGGGCTCCATGGTGCGGGCCGTGTAAACAATTTGCCCCCACCTTTGAACAGGTAGCAGGTGAGATGTCTGCTCAAGCTTGTTTTGTGAGGTTAGATACTGAACACAATCAAAACACCGCAGGTGGCTATAGTATTCGTTCAATTCCTACGTTAATGATCTTTCATCACGGCAAAGAAATTGCACGGATGTCAGGGGCCTTACCGAAGGCACAATTTAAACAATGGCTGGCTCAAAATCTGCCTTCTGTTTGAATACCCGATAAGAAGTAAGAGGGAATTAAACAACTGTCTCGAACAGATGGCGAGAAGCCTGACGGCGCCCCTGCTGCTACATGGCGTGAGGAGAAAACTATGGCACGTGAAAAGCTGGATCGGCCTGGTTGACCTTCCCAAATTACCATGTCAATGGTGAATTGAACTTGCGAGGTGTTTCAGCCGAGTTCGAATTTAATGCCACAGCAGCACATCTGGAGGATGCATAAGGTTTTTGATTTACTCAGTTTTTTAAATCCGCATGGTTGTTGTTTCGTAGGAAACGGTGCTCTTGAGGGGGATTGTAATTCTTCAAGGCACCTTTTTTTTTCGGGATAGTATTTTTTTTATTGCATCTCCTTGATTGATGACACGATAGTAAAGACGTTGATAAATCTGAGCTTTGGCCAAAAACCTGTACGCAGGCTTGACGTCACCATTTAATTGGTGAATACTTCAATTGTTCTGCGTACCATACCAGGCGGGATGAGAATACCGGAAAGCAGCAATCTCGAAGAAAAGCAACACAACCCCGCCCGTAATCTCTTCCCATTATACTCCTATGATTTTTATCTCTTTTCTCGGCACCGGAAACTATAAAACCTGCAATTATCTTTACAAAGAGCAGCATTGTGATGGAGTAGCATATATCCAGACTGCTGCCCGCACCCTGCTTGCCCCTGAAGCAGAGCAATCTTTTATCTTTGTTACCACAGAGGCAAAAGAGAAACACCTCGAACAATTGCAACAGGAGGCTCAGAAATTCAATCTTCCGAAAATGGAACCGATCACAATCCCCAAAGGGGCATCGGAAAAGGAGCTCTGGGAAATTTTCGAAACTATCTCAACTCAAATTCCAGAAGGGGCTGAAATTGTTTTTGACATAACCCACTCTTTTCGCTCCCTTCCTCTACTGATAACAATCCTTCTCAACTATCTCAGCGTCGTCAAACACACTACAATAAAACAATGCTGTTATGGAGCTTTTGAAACGCTTGGGTTCCTTCAGGATGTGGAGAATATGCCAGCATCTGAGCGCAACGCTCCCATCTTCAATCTTACCCCGTTTTTTGCTCTGAATGACTGGGCCAGAGCAATCTATGATTTCACCCGTTATGGACACGCTGAACAGCTGGCTGGACTTATCTCTAATCAACTCAGTGAAATCCTGAGTGATCCGGCAAACAGGAACAGCAACAACAACACGCTGCAGAGTGCCAGTAAAACGATTAAGAAATTTTCCAATTTTATTCACACGTCAAACTGCAGAGAGCTTTGCAAGATGGACATAAAAAAGAGCATCAGCGATCGCCTCGCTCCGCTGAGCCCTGATATTGTCCCTCCACTGGTACCAATTTTCGACCAGATAAAGCGATTCTTTGCCAATTATGAAAACAGCTCTCCCCTTAATGGCATTCGGGCAGCAGCATGGTGTGCAGAGATCAACCTTATCCCCCAGGGATTTACTCTCCTGCAGGAAAGTATTGTCTCCATAGAACTGGAGCCGCACAGGCAGCAGCTGGAAGAAGAAGGATTGACAGAGGCAAAAAGACAGCGGGAATTTATTTCCGCCCTACTTGCTATTCAGAAAGATGCTGATGAATGGAAAGGAGATTTGAAAGAATATCGTCTATATGGGGAAAATATTCGTGCCGAATGGAAAGAATCTTTTCTCAAAGACTACGACAGTATCACCAAATATCGAAACCAGGTGAATCATGGTGGCACCAACCCTACGCAGAAACTCGACAGTAACAGCATAGGAGATAATTTAAAGCAACTCACCCGTAAAATGCTCACGTATTATGACATTCAAACAGAAGATAAATAAAAATTCCAGAATGTTTCCAGCCAACCTCAGCTAATATCAAACTCCAAAATTTCCTTGAACAGACACCAATCCTTTGCTGTCAATGTTCGCCCGGATTCTATGAAATCCATTCCCTTCAAATAAATTCTCTCCCAAAATATTTGTAGAGGCAAGGCTCTGCCTTGTCTCTACGGTCGTAATCCCTTTTTAATTCAGGTCGTTTCCTACTGGTATTTTCAAGAATGAGAATCGTGCTCCAGAAGGAGAAGTCGTAATCCCTTTTTAATTCAGGTCGTTTCCTACAATGGAAAAGATGGCATTTATCAGCAGGCATACACCTACGTCGTAATCCCTTTTTAATTCAGGTCGTTTCCTACGATATTATTGTATGCAATAACGTACTGAATGTATTGTCGTAATCCCTTTTTAATTCAGGTCGTTTCCTACACTGCAGTCTTTGGGCAGGAATGCCGCAGATCGACCCGGAGGTCGTAATCCCTTTTTAATTCAGGTCGTTTCCTACGAACTCGAATCGAGAAAAGATTGGAAATATTACTTTAGAGTCGTAATCCCTTTTTAATTCAGGTCGTTTCCTACCAGAAAATGAAGGCTCAATTCAAGACTGTGCCGACGCATGTCGTAATCCCTTTTTAATTCAGGTCGTTTCCTACTAAAAGACTTTGCGACAGAAAATAATTTTTCTGTTGTTTGTCGTAATCCCTTTTTAATTCAGGTCGTTTCCTACTTGTCCGTATGAAGTTGGTTCGACAGGTGAGTGCAGTCGTAATCCCTTTTTAATTCAGGTCGTTTCCTACAAGATTTTGATTAAGGATATAGCGAAAGAAATTGGTATGTCGTAATCCCTTTTTAATTCAGGTCGTTTCCTACCCAGCTTGATACACTGGAACTTGCGAAATCAGATTGTGTCGTAATCCCTTTTTAATTCAGGTCGTTTCCTACCTCGAAGCATTTGAAATCGAAAGATCACCGTTGGGTCGTAATCCCTTTTTAATTCAGGTCGTTTCCTACACTAGAGAAATGCAAAGTATGCAACTGTGATGATGTCGTAATCCCTTTTTAATTCAGGTCGTTTCCTACAAATGATGAAAAAAGAGGTATTAAATAAATCGGAAGAGCTGTCGTAATCCCTTTTTAATTCAGGTCGTTTCCTACGAGGTATTGAACAATGAACACCAGGGGAATGCAGAGAGTTGTCGTAATCCCTTTTTAATTCAGGTCGTTTCCTACTACAACAAAATAGTGAAATTAGTGCTGAAAGCAAAAGGTCGTAATCCCTTTTTAATTCAGGTCGTTTCCTACCAAAGCGCAACATTATAAAATTAATCATCTCGCAAGGTGGGTCGTAATCCCTTTTTAATTCAGGTCGTTTCCTACCGCAGCAGACACCTGTGATACACTGGGATGGAAGATAGCGTCGTAATCCCTTTTTAATTCAGGTCGTTTCCTACGGGAAGAACTGGAACTGGATGTGGCCGCACTGTGTTGCGATGTCGTAATCCCTTTTTAATTCAGGTCGTTTCCTACCAAACAGAATCCCCGCCGAATTTAAAGCACAAGATGGAAGGGGTCGTAATCCCTTTTTAATTCAGGTCGTTTCCTACGCGGACCCGTGCAGTTGTACAATAGACACTTCGAAGGCTGAGTCGTAATCCCTTTTTAATTCAGGTCGTTTCCTACAAAATTGTGCCATGCTGAATATACTGGACCCCGGGGGCTTGTCGTAATCCCTTTTTAATTCAGGTCGTTTCCTACGGCAAAGGCATGCTTTGTGATGCGGCCCAGTGGTTTTCTGTCGTAATCCCTTTTTAATTCAGGTCGTTTCCTACCCTTACATTCGATATTACAACACTGGAGCACAACATGGTCGTAATCCCTTTTTAATTCAGGTCGTTTCCTACAAAAAGACTCCCTTCAGCCATTAATTGCTGCCTTGTTGTCGTAATCCCTTTTTAATTCAGGTCGTTTCCTACACGAGAGGTGGTTACGAAGTATAAAGTTGTCGAGAAGAAGTCGTAATCCCTTTTTAATTCAGGTCGTTTCCTACCTTACGGCAGATTTACAAAAAAATCTGGACAAGGTGCAGTCGTAATCCCTTTTTAATTCAGGTCGTTTCCTACAATCATTAAGGTTGATTAACAATGCTTACGATAATGATGGTGTCGTAATCCCTTTTTAATTCAGGTCGTTTCCTACAAGGCAATTTCTCGCCTTACAACAGATTTGCAGAAAAGTGTCGTAATCCCTTTTTAATTCAGGTCGTTTCCTACGAAAGGACGGAAAACCACAATGGTTCTCCTGGACGGAGGTCGTAATCCCTTTTTAATTCAGGTCGTTTCCTACCGGACTATATCACCTCTCAAATAACCCTCCCAGAATTTGGGTCGTAATCCCTTTTTAATTCAGGTCGTTTCCTACGGGGGTGTCTCTTGCAGGTGTAGAGGAAGTAGTAATAGAGTCGTAATCCCTTTTTAATTCAGGTCGTTTCCTACTGCAACCGTTGATAGCTGCATTACTGCCGCACTTTGCATGTCGTAATCCCTTTTTAATTCAGGTCGTTTCCTACGATGATGACAGCTGTTACAGTATGAAGAGCCTTAAAGTTGAGTCGTAATCCCTTTTTAATTCAGGTCGTTTCCTACAAAAGGCCCTTGGTCTGCATCGGCATACAATTACCCGGTCGTAATCCCTTTTTAATTCAGGTCGTTTCCTACGAAAGAAACACGAAGTATAAAAAATTAAACAGGGTCGTAATCCCTTTTTAATTCAGGTCGTTTCCTACTATGGTTCTTCTTCGCACTCATTGGTATCTGGCTGGATGTCGTAATCCCTTTTTAATTCAGGTCGTTTCCTACTGCGCCCCTTTGGATCCCTTGCCAGACGCGGTTTTCAGCAGGTGAATCCGGGAACATCACGCGGCAATCTGCTTTTCGGAAGTATTTTCGCTGCATTTTCCTTTTCCTCCATAATTAAGTTATTGTCATTCCGTTACTATATCCACTTACGGGAACCTCCAATCAGGGGAAAAATAAAAAGATCGCTTTTTCAACAGGTAAGCACAGATCTCTCCTCTACCCCAGAGGTTCCCGTTTAAGCCCCTTATCCTTAAGATGACAGGCACACAAAAGCTGCCGTCCAGTGAAAACCTCAAATCAAAGGTCCCTGTCCCACGCTAATGAAGAATACCCCAACCCGCAGACAGAAACCAGTATTGAATGGGCATACAGGCCCCACATCTTCCGACAGAGAACCCCACTCAGAGAAGGGGGCTGAAAACAACCATATCCGAAATGCCCACACTTTCTCATTCTGGCGATTAAATCTCAGATAATATCAAACTCCCCAGTCGCCTCAAGCAGCATGCCCTGGCCGATAACCTCAATCTTCGCCGCGCACTTCTCGCACAGAGGGAAATATTTCACCCCGTCCTTCTCCGGATTTATAACCCTGGCGATCTCACCTTGAAGAGTACGGAGTTGCGCTTTGCTCAATTCCACTTCAAACTTCGATTTCTGCATCCGCATTCCATAATCGAGAAGAATATGGGCCACCTTTTGCAGCCGTTTCGCATCCGCTATGTCGTAAATGATAAAATAGTTTCCCATGGTTAGAATATCTGGTATTGCAGCTGGGTAATTTTTATCCCACGGCCCTGCACTTCCGCCTGTGAACAGCAGCGGCTGCAGAGATGATAGATCCGCAGACGATCCTCCAGCAGGTTGAGGCTGCGCTCTGCATAACGGCGAATCACCCGCAGCTCTTCTCCGCTCACTTCACACTCAAACACCGACTTTTGAGTATTGATGCCAAGTTCCCGCAGAAAATGGTGCAGCTTCGTTCGCCGTTGTGTCCCCTGAAGGTCCTCTCTGATATCGTAAGTCACAATCACTCTCATTTGAGCAGCAGAGGCTGGTAACTGCTCTGGCTCCCCTCCACAAATCTACGATACTGCCTCGCCTGGCAAACCATCGCTTCCGACCAGGGAATCTTGCGCTCTTCCGGACTGTACAGAAACGTAGTGGCCAGCTTTCGTTCCCACTGAACAATGGTCTTCTTCATCGCGTCCGAATGCAGCTGCACCGGCAGTTTTCCGGCTTCCCCTTCCCCAGACATGGAAAACATTTCCTCAATTCGCTGCACCGGAGCATCAAACAGCTCATTTTCCTGCTCTCCGTCAGATACCTCAACATCCTCAACCACTTCTTCTTCCAGCTCCTCTTCCTTCACAATCCGAAAATCTTCATCTTTCAGGATATTCATATTGAAGAGAGCAAACACCAGCGTATCAACAAGGATCGGCCGAAACTCTTCCATTAAATCAAGAACCAGGCTGTATCGTCCGTAATCAGGGGTATGTAATGCGCCAATATATGGATCAAGCCCAGCCTGACGAACAGCGCTGTAAACCTGGTTATAGAGAAAGGTGTAGAGAAGAGAAAGCAGCGCATTTACCGGATCAGTCGGCGGCCGACGAACCCGCAGCCGAAAGCCCTGATCCTGGTCAAAACCAGTGTTGAAAAGACTGAAATAAAGTGCACTCCCCCGGCCTTCATAGCCACGCAGGGAAGCCACACTCTCCGCCGTTGCAACCTGCTCACTCAGTTTACGAATCTTCTGCACCTTTTCAGCAATATGCTTCTGTTTCTTCTTCCGATAAATCCGCATCAGGACCGTACTCAAATTAGCCAGTTTGCCGGCCACCACCTGTCTGGCAAAATTGAGGCAGAAAACTTCATCATCCGCGAAGGCAAACTGCCTGCGGCGAAGAACGATATTTTTCTGTTCTGGAATAGAGAAACGACCGAGATAACGGCCTTCTCTCGTGAGAAACACCGTATCTATACCGTTCCGCAAAAGCACATTTCGTGCCGAAGGCGTTACCTGAATATTCCCGCAGAGCAAAAGCTGTTCAACCTTGTGGATGAAAATTGTTCTATGGGTATCTTCTCCGGATTTCACAAGAAGATGCCGTCCCTCTCTGGTTATCCGTGCCCCCTGGGTAGTAACGTAGATTCGCATGCCTGTTTCCTGTTTTTTTGAGGTTAAAACTCCGGCAGATATCATTTGAGCAGACGCTTCTCTCTTGAGATCAGCGTCTGCCCGGAGTTTATGTAATTCCTTTCATTCAGGTCCTTTCCTGCAAAAGCCCTCCTCTACTCCGGAGTTTCCCGTTTAAGCCACCCCTGCTTAAGATGAGCTGACAGACACAAAACCTGCCGTCCAGTAATAACCTCAATTCCGAGATTCCTGGCCCGCTCCAATGAAACGTGACTTAACCCGTGGACAGAAACCAGCATCGAACGGGCATACAATCCCCCCACCTTTTCCGACAGGGAATCCAGCTCGTAGAGGGCGCCTTTCCCCTTCAGAGCGTCCCTGCCCTGCTGGTCAAGGGCACTGGTTTTGCAGGAGATGACGTGGAGGCGGTTGTGCCAGGTGAAGACTACATCCAGTTCGTTTTTCGTTGGCTTATCTCCCTTCCCCTGCCATTCAATTTCCACGTTCATTCGCAGGTCAAGATCTGGAGCTCTTTCATCGGCAACAACGCCATAAACATACTCCTCAAGCCAGCCACCTTTTGCATAAAATCGAGATTTTTCATTGTTGAGATTTGCCGTACCATTCACACCCGGTGTTGCAATCCCTCCCTTGAGCAGAAGGGCACAAAGTTGTTTTCCTCCCTCTCCCAGCAGCTCCGCCTCCACCGCACAGTAGGGAGGTGCCTTCTTCTTTTTCAAGTCTTCATCATACTTACTGACGAGACCATTTAGTTTTCTCAGCAGCTCAGGTTTACCAGCAAGCAGAGAACAAAGCTCAGCAGTCACCTTCCTGTGGGACTTTTCCCCCCAGGGAGCATCCCCACTCAGCATTTTCTTTCCACAGCAGAGCAGATGCTCTTTTACTGACAGGACATTATCAGGCAGGGGGTGGCTGACGGGCTCATCTCCCAACTCCAGCAGACGGTTGCTGTTGGTATCTACATAGATGATCCGTATAGTGCCGGAAGAAAGCCAGCATTGCTGCCAGGCTGCCAGGGCCACAATCTTCGTTCCGCCGGTAACATTGAGGGTGAGTTCGGCATCAGAAAACTCTTTCAGAACCTTACTGCAAACCTCCAGAGTAGCCGCAAAATCGTAGGCTTCAGTGGTATAGACTGAAACCTTCTTTCCCCGTTCAGTGAAAAAACGTTGAAGCAGCTCGCACTTTCCCACCATCTGAGATGTGGTGAGAAGAATAACGTGATCCACCTTCTCATGGATAACGGGCAGCACATTGGGCAGCAGCTGTTCAGAAACAAGACAGATATGAGCTTTCATCCCTCCTCCTTTTCATAATGGCGAAACAAGACATGCTGAAAGCGGTGGCTCAGTTGAATTTCATTTTCCCCCACCCGCTCCTCCACTGCCCGTCGCTGGGTGGTGGAATAGACAGGGTGGAGGCCAAGGCGAAAAGCACTCTGCACCAGAAGAAAACAAGCACCGAAATCTCCCTGGATGAGGACATAGTCCCCCGCCTCTGCCTCTTCGCTCAGCCAGTTCTTGATCGGAACGAGCTGATCAGCCAGGGAAGAGGCATTCGGCGGCAGATTGCCCCAGAGATGCCGCAAAGGCATGGGTGGTTGAAGAATTTTTTCGACACCAAGGCTGCTTCGTGCGTCCTCCCGCTGAGCGGGAGTAAGGGTGTGATTAAAGAGAACGAGGAGACGGGTCATCTCTTTTTCATCTC